>JBIRBD010000197.1:0-2201 GCA_044326465.1 Chthoniobacterales bacterium | reverse complement strand
TGTCTTAAGTTGACGCCATTGTTCGTTCACGTGAGCGGAAAAGTAAGAGCGAATAAAAATAGATTTGTCAGGAACTGAGACCAGCAAGATCAACTACCAAGTTTTTGAAAATACGTGATTAAGTCCTGGTTATCCTAAAAACGGTGATGGGAGTGAGGAAATTAACTTAAGGCTTAGTCTAAAAATGATTTTTAAAACGGTGAAGCATACCCAGCGGGCTCATCATTACACACATCTTTAATTCATTATTAATAAATTTGTTACAGCGTAAAATTCTATTATAAGATCTTGAGAAAAAAGGGATTCAGTCCCATGACTTATAACTTCGTTTATAAATTGAAGCTAATTCCCCTATTTTTCTAGCCTCTTTGCCAAGATTACTATGAATTTTTGAGAAGATCCTCCAAAGGCATACTCTATAAATTGGACATAAAATTTTTAAAACCTTTTTGAAATAAACTTGTTACACAACACTGGTCATTCCTATTCATACTTTTAGCAATACATTAAAACTAAAATAACTTGTGTGTAATGATGAGCCCAGCGGGTACGTAAGCCGGTTGAAAAATTATTTTGAGGCTGAGCATACTACGTTAATTTACCACGATCCATTGCCGTTTTTAGGTTAACACCCCACGGTTTGAGGATGGAAAAAATGGAACCTCCTGATTTTTCAAGATGCTTCGCTTTAGAAACAAGGGCTTCTCCAGTTCTTTTAATGAGGGAGAGAGATTTTTTTTCTAGTTCTATGCTCTGATTCTTCTCAAGAAGATGACTGAGAAGATCCCATTGGTGAGACTCTTCTCGTTTATTTTGTGCTGCCTCATACCATGCCTGAGCAATTTCATCTTCATTGACATACTCTGCTTCACCAGCCTTTATTAAGAGGTTAATACGTTGCTTCAAAGCCACGATAGAAGATTGCCCTAAAAAGATGATTCCTGGATTTTTTTTAGAACCTTCTAGGCTTTTTCCCTCGTTAATATTTCCTGCCGCAACAACCTCTGCTGCACGTCTCCATTCATCTGCTAAAAGAGAGGATTTTTTTGCTATATCCTCTAGTGTAGGAGCTATTTTTTCTCTTACAGCATTAGGAAGAGTGAACAATTTTTGGGATTCATCGCCATAGGCAAACGCTTCTTTTGCTGTAAGTGCTGCCTCTTTCCAATAGCCTGCCTCTTCTTTTTCCTTCTCTAAGGCTTCATAACAGTGATTCCAATAGTTAACAATTTCCTCTTGCTTATTGGCTTTATCTAATAAGCCTATGTTTGCTTCTCCAGATGTCTTCGCTTGCTCTGCTGCTGAGAGATAATAATCCCTCTTTTTAAGCGAGCTAAGTCTCTCTTCTACTATGAAAGAGCGGCTCAACCTATTCTCACGTTGAATCACTTGAGTCGTATTTTTATGATCTTCTGCAGTAACGGAGTTACAATCAAAAGCCCATGCTTCAAGACGATCTTTTTCCTTTTCAAGAAGCCTCCTCCAAGAATCTAAATTGACTCCTTCCTCCTGCCCAGAGTCTTCAATTTTTTTAAGAGATGCTAATTTTTGTTCAAAAGATTGGACTGCTTTTGATAGGAAGGAAGCAGCTAGCATGGAACTTTCTTTCTCTGCATCTCGTCCCTGCTCATAAAATAAGTTGGCTTGCTTCCATGCCTCTGCAAGATCGTACTGTTTTGAAGCCAGATAGCGATACCAAACTCCTTTTTCTTGCCTGCCACTCTTTTCAAATTCTTGAGCATGGAGTAATGAAACTAACCACTCCTCTAATGTCTTGGCAACTTCTTCCTTAAGAACAGCTCCCTTCATGCTGATCCAGCTCTGCTTGTTTTGTGATATACTTTTTAAACCTTCTTTACTGACACCTATACTTTTCTTAATACGGATCCATTCATCACTAGCGATCGTTGCTGCCGTGCTCACGAGATTGTATGCATTAGCTATCTCAGGATTGGAGGCATTTTCAGCAGTTTGAGCTTTTTCTAAAAAGGTGTTATTTGCTTTTAGTCTTTCTAAAGAAGCCACTTGCAATGATCTGTCTGTTGCATAAAGTTGTAAGTCACAATATTTATTATTAGAGAGAGATATTTCTTTGAGTATGCCTTTTTTATCCAATTCGTTATCCAATTCGCTATCTAATTCGCTATCCAATTCGCTATCTAATTCGCTATCTAATTCGCTATCCAATTTGTTATCCAATT
>JBIRBD010000002.1:0-38832 GCA_044326465.1 Chthoniobacterales bacterium | reverse complement strand
GCCAATATTTTTTAGCTCCTTTTCTAACATATCTATCCCTCTTGAACCCTCTTCATTTTTTCTTTTATTTGGTCATTTTGCTCAATGTTAACACTCTTTTTTCAGAGAGTATCTCAGATGAGCTTCAGCATTCTAAGATCAAAGAATATCAAAATAGTGAATCATTCTATCAAGGTTCGTTGAACAAAGAGGAAGTTACGGCAAGTGATTATTGTGAATTTCTTAATGTAGCAGCAGCAACAGATGAATTTCATCTCTATGATGAAAAAATGCTCGCTGATCCTGAGAAAGCCTGCATCGCGCGCGTAGGGACGCCCGGGCGATGGCATTATGAAGTCATTGCTGGACGAGAAAATTCCCCAATTCAGTATATTAACAGGCTACAGCCTATAGGCTACAGGAAGAAGCCAGCAAAGCTGGCAGGGTAGATATAATTAATGGTGAAATTACTTCTTCTGTAACTTCAACTACTAACTTCAACTCTCACATTGAAGATGTGAGTTTGCCATATAACAACGACTCCTTTGAAGTCGAAGTTCCTTCAAAAATGTTGACATTAGTTGCAGTTTCTTCCCCTACTTCAACTTCTAACGTCAACTCTTATATCGGAAATGTAAGTTCAGTCGTTGGATTTATTGGACTCATGGCTTTCGGCCATGAACTTATGTTAAAAGCAGGTGATCCTACAGTAACAGTTCCTGATGATCTAACTTCTCAAAATGCTCCTCAAAGGACTTCTCTAACCCTTCAACACTTTAGAGAAGCTGCTGAGGGAACTCCCACAGAACGCCTTGTTCTGAATGGTAATAATACTGCTATTCATTCTGCAGCTGATGCCAATCGTATGCTTGGCGATAATGATGATCGTGAAATCATTCAAGCCTTGCAAGCTGTACTGGAACAAGAATATCCCTCGCATGCTACTGAGATTGGCAATTTAATTCATAGCTATTTTCCTCAAGAGACTGACTTCCCTTCTGCAGCAACATCTGAACTTCGTCTTAGCACTACAAAACTCGAACAAATTCTTGCTGCAGTTGATAAATCTACAGCTGCCACAACAGAAATAGCTCAACCATCAGAACTCGATGATGGTATGGCTGCGCTGTCCATTACCAGAGATACAAAAAAAAAGGAATCCGAAATTCAACGACATGCTTTCCTTAAGGATCTTAAAAAAGGTCAAGAGATCGTTGTTCCAGATATCATTCATCTTCTTGAAAGTAATCAACCTTCATCCCATCCCTATAACATACATGTCACATGGAAAGAAATCGAGCAACTATTTAGTGTAGAGGCTATTAATGCGACACCTGAAGAAAAAGTTCTTCTGATTGCTCAGCGATTTAACGATCTTGAAAGAACAGATAGAGAAGCACGCCGTGCTGACAGATACTCAATAGAAGATCAAGATCAGGCTAGCCTTCTTAGATCGTTATTATCTCACTTAGGCAATAAGTATAAGCACGATATTAAAATAGTTCAGCATAGTGGAGAAAATATATTATCTCCTTCCACGGGTAATGAGCCTATTTGCAATAACCCAATTTTACTCTACGGCTTCGATGGTAAAAGCGGATCTGTTGGACCACGAGATGAAATAAAAAATAAATTAGGAGGTGTTTTTAAACTTAATAACGTTGTAACCATGAATGATTATAATGACTGCCTTAATATTGGCGCTCATTTAAACTTCACTAAGTATTGTGAATTTACTAATAAACTAAAAAATAACTCACCGGGAAATCTCATTAGCCCTGAAAGAGTTAAAGAAATTAACGCTAGAAACAAAACTAATTTATCTCATGATAATATTCACTTATGGGCTGATTTCTTAGGCTCAGAAACATATAAATATCATTTTAATTTTTTTAATAAGTTAGGTTCCCCTGAGCAAAAAAAGCGTTTTATAGCAAAAAATTACTACGGTATTACAAGGCTTCATAATATTTCTGATCCATTAAAGCAATTTTTTCTAAACAAGAATTGGAACCGTATTATTGAAATATTATCCCCTGCTTTAGATTTATTAGCTGATGCTGGCACTCAATTAGCTACAGATCAGCTTTTTGATGCAAATGCGCTAAAAACAAGATATAAAAGCCTAACAAAAGACCAAAAAATAGTGCTTGATTCTATATTAGTAAGATCTTTTTTTAGAGTGACAAGTAAGCTTGGATTATCCTTTGCAAGAGATAATAACATACCAGTTTTATTTGTCTGGAAACTTCCAGAAGAATGGGGACTATCACCAGAAAAATTTTATAATTATTGGGAAATAAAGCCTTACAAAGCAGAACCTCCTCAATTTAGAGAAATAGGAAGAGACTACTATCCAGAAGCCATTACCTCTTCTGAAATGCGACAATTAGGCCGCCTCAAACAAAAAGAGGAAGCTCCCAATTACCTCTTGACTACAAAAATTGAACCAATTGTTGAGTCTGCAACCTCTGAAGCAGTAGAAGAAACAAAAAATGAGAACAAATAAATCCAGGATAATTTCATTAGACTTCTTTCGAAACTTATAACGAGATCTCCATATTGTAGAAAGCCGCAATTAAGCTAAACCTCAGTACCCGTTCACCTAATAGCTCTAACTTAAGACAATTAAGACAAAATTCGTCGAATAAATTTTGCTCTTTTTGCCGTAGGCCTTACTTACTTGTCACCTGTACCCCTTGCCGTTAACTTAATTCCTTAAGTTGAGGGCATTGCCTGAACTACTGCTCACTCGCTCCCAAAGCCACTTCGCCGTAAATAGTGGCGCAGCAAAAAATGCGGCGAGAATTTCTACTAAGAATGCCCGCGTCTCGTTTACAAAAATTCCGGCGAGTTTGAGATGATAAACAGCCCTTAATCTCCTAGCCTCTTTTAGAAGGAGCCGACCTTGCCCTTTCATTAGAAATTCGAGCGAATGATAGCATTTCCAAAAATCTGGCGCCTCTGAAAGAGGCAGTATTCCTTCTCTAAAAGAAGCGATAACCCTTCGCTCATCAGCCTGCAGAGAACGCTTGAAGGCCACTTCCTCCATCTGCTCTGACACTTTTTCTGCTTCCTTAAATGTTGTTGACCGTCCTGTTTTCGATAGTGAAGTTTCCAAATGACGATAACTCACAAGACGCTCTGGAAGATTTTCAACCACATAATACCTCATAACGCGCGCCCAAAGATCATAATCTTGAGCAATACGAAATGACTCGTGATAACCACCTAATTGTTGAATGATTTTTTTTTGAAACATCACCGATGTGTGGATGAAAGGATTAATAATGGGGGCACTCCAACAAATAAGCTGTTGCGTTATTGGCATATCAAGCAGACCAACACATTCATTTTTTTCGTTGATCATAGAGCCCATTGTTCCAAGCAAAACAAGCTCTGGCATCATACGAAATTTTTCTAATTGTTTTTCAAATCGCAAAGGATGAGAGATATCATCAGCATCTTGTCGCGCTATCCAATAACCACGAGTCTCTCGCAAACCCTGATTAAGAGAAGCAGTTTGGCCTTTATTCAGAACATTTGTAATCACTCGAATACGGTCATCGATTCTTGCATAGGCTTCTGCAATGGCTAATGACTGATCCGTTGAAGCATCATCAACAATGAGAAACTCCCAATCACGGAATGTTTGATTACGAATGCTTTCAATGGAGGCAGCTAAATATTTTTCCGCATTAAAAACGGTCATGAGCACAGAAAGGCTGGGTAATTGCTTCATCATCTTTATCGCAACAATTGTAAAAAAATTTCTCTATGGCGTGCCACCCATTTTTTTTCATCAAATTTTTCTTCTGCGCGGGCACGCGCGGCCGCAGCACAGGCTGCAAAGCGAGGCAAAATAGAGATCACGCCAGCTGCTAATTCTTCCCCCGTTGGGGTGATCATTTTTTCCCAATTTTCTGGAGCTGGAATGAGATAAGCACACTCCATTGAACCTGTATTCATGGTCGCTGAGACCGATGAACAACAAGGAGCGCCAGCGCGGAGCAGTTGAGTGGATAGATCATCCGTGATACTGCGAGCACTGCCGTGACGTAGTTGTTCGCGGTCTTCAGTAGAGGATGAATACAGGTTCTTAGAAACAAGTTCGGGGAGACCTCCACTACCAGAAGCAACAACAGGACAACCTGTGGCCATCGCTTCGACAACAACAGTGGGACATGGGTCGAGATATTTTGGATGCAACACAAGATGATGTGACTGATAAAGTGCTATCGCTTGATCCTGAGTGAAGGCTGGCAAAATGGTCACTTGCCGAGTAATTCCAAGTCTTTTTATCTCCTCGTGAATCATCTGCTCAGCAGCATGCCATTGACATTTTCCGGCAATGGTTAGACTGCAGGAATATCCGGCATCCGATAAAATTTTTAATGCATGAAGTGTCGAAATCACACGCTCGGCATAGCCATGCGTTCCTAAGGTCAGCAATCTAACAGGCTCTAAGGGAGGTCTCTCCTGTAATGGGAAAAATTTTTCTAAATTGACAGGATTAAAAAGAATTTCATGGGGCACATTGCATGGCCCAAGAAATCGCTCGGCAGAATCACGACAAAAGGCGCTTTGGTAAATCACATAGTCTGCTAATCGACGCATTCTTCTCATCGGTCCATTGTGCCGCTCTGCTTCGAATCCAGCCCATCCTGCATAACCGACTCCATTTTGATTCCAGACAAAAGGAATACCACGGCGACGGCAAAGTTTTACGAGGTCTTCTGAAAAACGAGCCTGCGAGCTACTGACAAGGTAGAGCAGATTAAAAAGTTTTTCACCACTCCCCATCGCTGCTCGCAATGGCAACAACTTTACAGCGCCACCATGAATAATCTTGCGATGATCTAAAACGCCACCAAAGCCAATAGCTATGGGATTTTTAGGAGAACGCTCTATTTTACGACGCTTCCATCGAAAGAAAAAACGAGCTGGAAGATCGACATAAAAGCGCAATTTTTCTTTTAAATACGAGAAAGTTTGTTGCATGAGACCAACAATAACCAGAGAGAAAAAAATGAATAGCCTCAAAGAACGCGAGAGAAACACACACACAAACTCTCCACGTTCTTTGTGCTCTTTGTCGTTATTTCTTCCCTTCTTTAATCGCTTTTTCAACATTAACCTTCGCACACCAGCCTGTGGCCTTCGAAAACGCCGTGGCATCAATATGCGCAATGGCAACATCCCACGCATAACGAGGACGATAGGTGACATTGACATGACTCTTGCAACTTTGTTCAACCAGCAAAACCAAATCAGAAATAGAAAAATTTTGTCCTGAGGCAATATTGAAAATACCTCTTATAGGCTCCGTTATGGCTGCTTCGAGGGCCGTAAGAAAATCATCAATCCAAAGATAATCTTTGCTGCAACAGCCATCTCCCCAAATTTCCAATGCTTGTTTTTCTCGGGCTGCTGCAAAAATCCGAGGCAAGATTCCTTGCGGCCGTTTTGGATCAGATGAAAATCCAATGACATTAGAGACACGCAAAATCAGCGCGTTGAAGGAAGAGTGAAGAGCAGCATCCTCAAAAATTATTTTCTCTGCTGCAAGTTTAGCACGCGCGTAACCACTCAAAGGCTGACAAGAAGAGGTTTCAGTGACTGCTATTTCGCTTGTATTTCCATACACAGAGGCTGAAGAAAGAAAAATCAATCGAGGAAATGCTAAGGTTGTAACCGGACTTTCGGCATTCGAAGTAATAAGATCTTCCAAGGAATTTGAGTTAAGAGAAGAGAGTGTCAGAAGTATTTTTTTTAAGAGGGGTAAATCTTCCCTCTCTTCGCATCCAGGATCTTGCTCGCTGGTGAAAGGAACGCTACTCCAAGCCATATGTAAGATAGCTCTATATTCTGCCATCGCGCTTGACTGCAAGAGTTCCTCAAGTGCACAAAATTCGTCACTACCCACTCTTGAAAAGAGCGTCACTTCAAATCCTCTCTCGCGTAAAAACGCGGCGACCAAACCAGCTAGGCGCCCACGCCCGCCTGTGATAGCGATCCTGTGTTGTGAGGGTATGGGGCGTCTCATTTTACGAAAAATTAATCTCCGCTAGCAACTTCTTGAGTGATTTGGTTGCTACGTTCATAACCGGAATGCGTGCCAGCATAGAAAGTTCCAGATTACTTTGACGAGCTGAAGCAAGAACGCCAGGAAGATCAGGTTCATTTTTATAGGGAAGTCCTCCATGAAAAACCTGCTCGTAATAAGCTAAATGTTCTGGATAAACGACTGAACGGCCCTCCGCTAATGCTCGCCAAATGTTCATGGATGCATGCTTATCATCGAAAGGAACAACAAAGGGCGAAGCTTCTTTATTTTTTTCGCGCGCAATAGGAAATGGAATAACGATTGCAGGCTGGCCGAAACCTTCGCTCCGGAGATTGAGAATATCTTGTACCGATGGAGTGATAAATAAATCAGCCTGAAAGAAAATTTCTATCGGCATACCTGGTACTATCCATTGCAGGCGCACACAGCCTGATCTTGCCGGAGGTAGTTTTTCTGTTGGCCAACCTATACATTCAAGACCAACTCCAGATGGACGACAAATGCTAATTCCAAGTGCTTTGAATGCTTGCCCAACAGCTAACATCACTGCATCGAGGTCTCGATTTTTTCCAGGGGCATGATTCCACCCTATTTTTTTTGGCAAAGACTGATATCCAAGCCTTGTTTTAAGAATATGCGTTACCTGCTGCCATGGGGCTTTTCCCAGCGACCTGTTTTTTGCAACGACTTTTCTTTGAAACAAAACATCACTTGGAAGTTCTCGATAGAGCTCACAAAGGCCGTGAAATAGGGATTCTGTCGTATGTGATTTTTTCCAACGTTTCCATTGAGGTTCGAGAGTTGATTGCAGGCTATTGCATTGAATATCTTCAAAAATTTTTTTAACTGCCTCCTCCGTTGAATGAAAAAGTGACGCTGGTTCCAAAATATCGCGTGCAACACCGAGTGGCGTACTCATGAGCTTGCACCGACAGGCAGCTGCTTCCATTGCTGATTGTGGTCCCCCTTCCCAACGTGATGGAATCAAATAGAGATCGGCTGCGTTCGTTAATTCATTCAGCGTAACACGATTCAGAATATTAATTCCAAAATCATCACCTTCAATGTCACTTTTTCCAACAAAGGTAAAGGGGATCCCTTCGCGCATCAGTTCCTTGCGCAACCAGTGCCTACGCGGGCCGGCGAGCAATACATGGATATTGGCTCCACGAGTTTGGAGTTTTTTTAGAATAGCCAACAGGAGCTCCGGTGCTTTTTGTAATTTTGGCGTTACTAAATCGGCACCCTCCGTGTCGCGATGAAAATTAGCAATAACATAACGATCCAGAGGAATGTTAAAACGTTCACGTAATGCTTTTTTATCGGCGATCGGAAAGAAAAGTTCCGGATCAATCGTGTAGGGAATATATTTTACCGGAAGCCGTAATGAATGGAACTGCTCCAGAGCTTCGAGTGAACGTGCTATCCAAAGATCCACCTGCTGCTGCCCAAGAAAAAATTCCGGCTGCTTAAGATAAAAAAAAGGTGGATTATCAGCATGGGCGATAATAAAAGCCTGCTTCAAAATTTCTGGAGCTACCGAGTTTAACCCTTGCCAAAAAGGTGTATGAAGCACCTGCGCCCGCATAAGGGTTGTCTCGCAAATAATTCCTTTAAGTGCTTCACGCATCTGGCGCCGATCTTCATCTAACGCCCAGCCTTTGCCATCGCCTGGCATAAAATGAACGCTGATTTTTTGACTATTCATACAGCAACGCTAACAAGAAGTTTTCTTTATTTCATCCTCTATCAATAAAGCCACTATTTCATCCAATAGCACTTCTGCTCTCCATTTCAACACCGTTGCTGCCTTGGTTGGATTACCCACGCTTTTTGCAATATCAGAAGGACGAAACAAGGAAGCCTCAGAGTCGACGTGGTCTTTACTCTCAAGTCCCAACTGAGAAAAAGTTTTTTGAATAAATTCTTCCAATGAATGCATCTGGCCTGTCGCAATAATGAAATCATCAGCAATTTCATACTGTAATATTTTCCACATCGCTTCTACATATTCTGGCGCCCAGCCCCAATCCCTATGAATAGCTAAGTTACCAAGTTTAAGACGTTCTTTTGAACCCCGTGCAATGCGCACCGCAGTAGAAATTATTTTTTTTGTAACAAAGCGCTCTGATCGCAATGGCGATTCATGATTAAAAAGGATCCCTGTGCATGCAAATAAACCGTAGGCCTCTCTATAATTAGAAACAGCATAATGGGCAGCGGCCTTTGCTGTTGCATAAGGGCTTCGTGGCTGAAATGGCGTCTGCTCACAAGCAGGCTTGAGTGTATTTCCAAAAACCTCACTTGATCCCGCATTATAAAATCGCACCTTTTGTTTTAGCAGTCGCAAACATTCTAAAATATGAATGGTTCCCACCGAGATACTTTCGAACATTTCAACGGGACAAGAAAAAGAAAGTCCAACAGAAGTCTGCCCTGCTAAATTATAGATTTCATCAGGCTCGACCTCTTGCAGTATTGTTAATACGCTGCGAAAATCAGAGGCTGTCATCGACCTTAACTGAACCTGATCTTTAATTTGTAACTTTTTAAGATTAGTGAAGGAAGAAGCTTCGTGATCTCTCGAGGTACCATAAACTTCATATCCTTTCTTTAGTAACAGCCTGGCAAGGTAGGCGCCATCTTGACCAGAGACACCAATGATAAGAGCTTTTTTACACACGCAAATTTATTATTGTAACTCGTTATAAACATCAACCGTCTTATCAACGGTTTTTTTCCAAGAAAATTGACTTTCTTGTTGGAGCGCTGCAGCAGAAAGCCTCTTGCAAAGAGATTCCGAGGTGAGTAGTGATTCTGCTGCCTCGGCTAGAAGATACGGCGAGGCTTTTTCTGGATCAATTAATATTCCACCTGCCCCAATAACCTCAGGAAGACTGCTGATGTTTAAAGCAATCACCGGAACGCCCATTTTCATTGCCTCTAGCGGCGGCAAGCCGAAACCTTCGTATTCTGAGGGATAAATAAGAGCTTCAGAATATTTGTAAAGAAGAGCTAATTCTGAATCATCAGGATGTTTTACCAGCTTGACCCCATCAGAAATTCCAAGTCCGTGGATTAATTTATTTTCTTCTTCATTAAAACTTCCACCCACTACAACAAGTTGAAGGTCAGAATATTTTTGATAGAGAAGAGCAAAAGCACGAGCGGTTAATTCAAAGTTTTTGTAAAAAGAGCGTGCGCCCACAAAAAGAAAATAGCGTTTATCAAAAGGATTGCTAAACGATCCATCAGGCTGTGGCAAGGAAGAGGCTAAATGAATAACACTGCTTCGTTCTTCACACTCTGGAAATTTTTCTAACAAATCATTCCGCGTAGAATGAGAAATACAGATGATATGATCTGCTCTTTTAATGGCTGCTTTTTGTGCACTGATGACTTTGCTGCTTTTTTCATACCTATCTGCAAAACGCATCATAATCAAATCATGGACGGTAATGACGACCTTACATGGCATCTTATCCCATGAGAGTGATGAATAGATCTGATAATAGGATGGATGAACAATATCCATCGACTTCAATTTCCACTGCATAAAAAATGGACTAAAGCGCGTGTCGATGGGCATCCAAAAATTCTTGAGGTGAGGATGCTTGGGAACACAGAGCTTTCTCTCAATTTTTTTAAAAAGAAACGGATGAAAATTCTCAGGAAGCCCAGAAATAATTTCTGCAATATATCTATTGATACCACCTGTTATTTGCAGCTTATAGATATAGGTATCGAATAGTATTTTCACTTGATGGTTTCTATCATCTTTACTGCAAAGCTTCGATAGTTTTTCTTAAACTCCTCGCGTGTGTGATGCACGCGTACGTGCTCGCAGGCGAAGCGCGCGCGACGTTCCACTTCTTCATCCGGAAGCGCAGCAATTTTTCTTGCAGCCTCTACGACAGCCTCAACGGTTCCATCATTAATGAACATTCCAAAATCTTGAAGATCAACGGATGCTTCGCGCGTGCAAAGCGGAATCATTCCTGCATGCATGCAATGAATTACACATCCCCCACCACCTTCAGAACATGATGGATAAATGATTCCAGCATGAGTAGCTGCGATTTCTAAAAATTCAGTTGATGCCATATCGATCCAGCCATGAAGCTTAATGTTAGGCGTATGTAATAATTCTTTTTCATACAGCTTGAAAAAATCTTCTTCTTTTTCTGGACGTCCACAAATAGTAAGCCTCAATTCTGGCATTTGAGCAAAAGCTTCCAGTGCAAGATCGAGACCTTTGTGCACCATCCCGTAACTTCCAAGCCAAAGGAATTTTTTTTTCGCTAATGAAAAATCCCGATTTTTTGGCCAAGAAAATTCATAAGCAGAAGAAATCGGAATACGAGTAATAGGCTTATTAGCAAAAGCAAAGCTCTGCATTGTGAACTCATTTCCTAAAACGACAATTTGATCAGCAAGCTCTGCACTAGGTGATAGCGGCACCTGACGTCGCGGAGCAAGAGCAACACCACGACGTTTTTTTATTGCCGCAAGCCGAGCCTGCTCTGCCTCATTGGCGAAGCTCCAATGCGCACCTGTTGCATGAAGAATGCGCAGACAATTTTTAGGAAGGGTCTTATTCCACCGCGCAAGTTGTCCATGCAGATCAATAGCCAGGGAACAATCCTTTGGCGGTAGATAATTATTGTTATCGTAATCGACAACTTCAACAGTGTAGCCGAGCTCTTGATAAATTTCAGCAATAGTAACGACTTCAAAAGCATTCGTGTGTCCGCGAGCCCGAACCGAGTTATGGCCTTCACAAAAAGGCCATGTTAAATAACTAATAACAACGGTTCCTCGTGAAGAATTTTTAGGAAATAAGCGAATGAGAGACGATGTTTTTTTCTGAAAAATGAACTTTTTAATTTGTTCAATCATATTTTTGAAACCTGCGTTTTAGCATTTGATTTCCATACAAAAAGGATTCGCTCAACCATTCTATTAAAGTTAGATGTTTTTTGCGCTGTAAATCTTTTTTTGCTTTTTGAATTTTTTCTTCCCAAAAATCTATCTGCAACATCGAAAGATTTTTTTCTTTTTCTTTCAGTTGGCTTATATTTTCTTTGAGAAAATCAAGAGTAATTTCTTGAAAATCATCGAAAAAAAGAATGGGCAAATCAGCAAAAGGCTCCATTGCTATTGAATTCAAAACAACAGGATAAGCGCCTAGCAACAAGGCTTCCCACAGACGATGCGTATCGAAGCCATTGCCTGGCGGCGCTAAAATAAAGCGGTGACACAGCAACTGCCTCAGAAAGTTTTGGCTTGAATTTTCTTCCGAAGGCTTCTCAAACGTAATCCATGATTCTCGCTCTGCTAGCAATTCAAAATAGTCATAAATTTCACAACGCACTTCAGGATTTGTTTCAGGACGAAAATTGATATAGAGCCATTGATCACGAGAAAAAACCTCTTCCTTACTTGATACCATGGTAGCGACATCCAACGTAACAGTATCCTTCGGTGTTCCGAGACCTAACGGCAAGGCACAAACTCTAGGATGAGGATGCGTAACATTAGTTGCAAACCAACAAGCTACATTTACAGGTAAAAATTGTTGTCTCCATGCATCACACGGAAAATCACCTTCGCCTGTTACTAAAATAATGCGGCGACGTGTCAGGCGAAGTTTTTCAAAAAATCGCAACACTTCATCGATTTTACAAAAGACAATGACCCCGCCGCGAAACTTCATATTTCCTTGAGCATGCTCATTATTCCAAAAAATATGATCACATTTTTTTTGGAAAAGATCGCCTCGAATAATTTTTTGGCATTGAGATATATTTAACATAGCCATTACCAATAACAGCCATCTTCGACTTTTTTCCAGCCTGCAGGCCTCTCGCTTTCTAAAGGTGCTTGCCATGCACTTGTGATAATCGTTTTGAATTTCGGATGATGACGCCAACGATTACCACTTACACCAAAAAGCAACTGTGTCGCTCCTCCAAGATGAATAGCAACCCTTCCCATTTTTTTAATCATTGTCGCTAACGGTAATCCATACGCACCGCATCCTATAATGACGACATCAAATTTTTCTTGCTGAATTTTTTTACCGAGTGCTTCTAACGTCTCTAACCAACAATTATATTCTGTTGCGTTACCAGTGATGGTTTGAGGCGCTTTAATGACTTTCAACGTGAATTCAGGAAGCATTTTTGGATTCGTAAAAAGCTGCGCACGCACCGTGGAATATTGCTTCATGATGGATTCTGAAAAAGGATGTACGACAAGAACAGTTAATCCCTTGAGCTGCCATGACCATGGCTCTTCACTAAAATAAGGTTCTAAAGATCCAAGCTCGGCACACGCTGCTTGTGACGCATATTTTTTAATGAGCCATCCATGAAAGGGAGCTTCCATCAAACCAAAAATATCAACATTGCTCATCGCTTCTAAATAAATATCAGCAAATTTTTTTAATTGCTCTTCCGTCGGAGGAAAAACACCTGCATGCAACGCCAGCTTCTCCCTCAAACTTAAAGTCGTTCCTGCATTTGCTAATAATTGACCAATTGCATATCCTTCCATCCAACCGAGACGGCCGATAAAATAGGGTTTTTTGTTAGCTAAAGCTTCTACAATTTTTTGATTACATGCTGCAGCTGTCAGCGAAGGAGAAATTTTTTTTTGCTCTTTCTGCTTACTTAAAATTTGATGAACCTTAGAAAACATACGCTTTTAGCTTTTAGTAACGTCCTAAGCAAGGCAGGCCTAATCTGCGTTGAAACATCCAGAACTTAACAATAAAATTTCTACAGTTCCAAAAAAACTTCTCAGGTATTTTTTGATTCTTTTTGATATCAATTAGCTGATTAATTAAGTAATCAAAATAGACATTATCAGCAAAAAAACTTTTGTAAGCTAGTTGTGCTTTTTTTCCCATGATAGCGTATTCATTTTCACAGTCCCGAAGAATGCTATCAATCTGATGAATATTTTTCTCTTTTATAACAATGGCAAATTCCTGCCATAAAGGACCTTTTGGAAGAATCCATTCATCAGAAATAATAATAGGTGCAACTCCTAGTTGCATGACTTCAAAAAGTCTCATTGATGCTCCACTTGTGCCTTTAGGGCAGAGAGCAAATTTTGATTCTATGATCGTTTTAACATAGGATCGTTGCTCACGCTTGGGATTCTCTCCTTTTAAATGATAGGCATTAAATTTTTCTGTTGAATTAACAATAAGAACATCTTTCTTTTTCGATAGCATCTTAAACAAAATTAACCGAACAGAAGAACTATCCTGACCAATGAATGAATAAAGAAAATTTTTTGGCTCAAGGTAAGCATTCGTAGCTGATTGCTGGACAATAAGATTTTTAGATTTTTCAGGAAATAGGTTATAGGCTCCTGTTCTAAATCGAGAAGAAAATTTTAATTTCTTGGAATGAGAGGTGTAGACTCCATGCAGGAGCGGCATCGGATAATCAGCATCAGAAACAGCAAAGCACTGACTTGGCTTTTTGATAGCAGCGTGATTGCGAAGATCTTTGAACCAACCAGGGCCAGCTATATCAGTTATAATGATAAAATCAGCCTCTTCCGGCGTATTACAAATCTGATGCTTTTTGGAAGAAATCGTCCAAAGCTCTAATAATTTTTTGTACTGCCTTGTGTTACTAGGTGAAGCAGCTGCAACATAAATTTTCACAAGAGGTCATGAATATTTTTAACTTCGCAAGGAATAAGAAATTCCCTTTCCTTAATTTTAAATCTCTCAATAACTCCATTAGGATAGACAATCCATGGTTCTGATGCTCCAACTCTTAGTAAGCGATTAATATTAGCCTTAGTATCAGCTTCAACTTTGTCTTTCGAAATAATATTAATAGCAATATCTGGTGATCCTCCCCAGGTTGGCTCTGTCCTCATTGTCTTCATTCTACTTTCTGACACCCATCCAACATCGATCACAATAATACCATCAGGAGTTTCTATCGGAATATTAAACACAATTTTTCCTTCTGGTAATGCCTGCGTTAACATTTTTGCAAGAGCCCCAGCCTGCAAGCCAATACGACTTTGAGGCATTCCTGGAATGAGGTTTTCTGAATGAGATAAATGCAGCGATTCCAAATATTGTTCCGTTGCCTCCCTAGCGGTTCCAGAAGCCACAATACGACCTTCGCGCAAGACAACACCGTGCGTACATAACTCTAAAACACTTTTCGATGAGTGACTTACAAAAAGAATAGTGATTCCTGAATTACGTATTTCACTAATGCGATTGAGGCATTTTTCTTGAAACTTCGCATCACCTACTGCCAAGACTTCATCGAGGATTAAAATTTCGGGATCGAGATGTGCCGCTACGGCAAAAGCCAAACGGACGCGCATGCCGCTTGAATAGCGTTTCACTGGCGTATCCATAAAATCTGCGATCTCAGAAAAGTCGACAATACTAGCGTAACGCGCATCAATCTCGCGTTGTTTTAACCCAAGGATGCTTCCGTTGAGATAAACATTTTCTCGTCCCGTGAGTTCATAATTAAAACCAGTTCCAACTTCGAGCAAACTTGCCACACGACCTTTAATACAGACACGACCTTTTGTCGGCGCCGTAATACGCGATAAAATTTTTAATAATGTCGACTTTCCCGATCCATTGCGCCCCATGATGCCAACAACATCCCCTTTTTTAATTTCTAAGTTAATATCTTGTAGCGCCCAAAAATCATAGGGCGTCGGCATGCGATCTGTTGCGTGTTCATGAACGCCTGCATGCGGATCAGGACGCCCTAACTTCCTCGCAATCCAGCTCTCAATTTGATCTACAAGCATCTTGCGATTGATCACACCGAGACGATATTTCTTCGCTAAATTTTCTATTCTAATGACGACTTCAGACATCTGAGAGAGCAAAAGCAGTAAAGGGTGAAGAGTAAAGGGTAAAGAGTCGTAGATTTTACAGGATGTCTACGCAGAGCCGTTCGGTTTTATTAAATAAAACAACTCCTACAAAAATCGTCACCATGCTAACAAAGCAGCTAATGATAATTTGGAGTAACGTCACTGTTCCCTGCCCCATAAAAGCAAAACGAAAACCTTCAATAACTGCTACCATAGGATTGAGCAGGTAGAGTGTATGAATAATGCCAGGAGGAACAAGGCTCATCGGATAAACAACGCAGCTTCCATACATCCAGAGTTGAATAAAAAATCCTAGTAAGATTTGGAGATCGCGAAAACGTGTTGTAATAGCCGAAACAAAACACCCAACGCCTAATCCCAGCGCACCCATTTGAAGCAATAAAACAGGCAATACAATAATGCGCCATCCCATAGTAATGGGGGATCCATGCCAGAAATACCATGCATAAAATCCGAGAAACATGGCCATCTGCATGCTAAAGCCAACAAGATTTACAATTAATTGAGAAATAGGAACGACCAATCGTGGAAAATAAACTTTATCAAATAATGAAGAATTTGAAATAAATGTTGATGCTGTTCCGTTTACACAGGCTGAAAAATAGGTCCAGCAGACCGTTCCCGACATGTAAAAAAGTATAGGAGGAATACCTCCTGTAGAAATTCTGGCGATGTTTGAAAATACTAGTGTAAACATCAAACTCGTAAACAAAGGCTGCATAACATACCAAAGTGATCCAAAAAACGTCTGCTTATATTGCGATATAAAATCGCGATGAACCATTCTGCCAACAAGCTCTCGATAATTCCAAATTTCTTTCCAAGGAATATGAAAAAGGCTAATGCGCGGTTCAATAACCGTGGTCCAGCCTGCATTAGAATGATGAGTTGTTGATGAAGTGTTCAATGGAGTAAATTCCTGACTTATCTTGTCGGTTTGAGCCTATAAGGCCAAATAAAATTGTTAGCAAGGATTTTATTATTAAGATATACCATTGAACAAGGTCTGTAATTATCAATTTTCTGCGTTGCCTTCTATGAAATTGTTCTTAGCCATCGTCCAAAGAGACGATATTTTAAGCAGCTTCTTATCGATTTAGTAAAATAATGCAGCTTTCCCTCAGCATGCTCAAAAAGTTCCGTAAAGTCACTATCATGATGCGGCTTTTGCCAAGCAAGACAAGGAGATGTCACCCAAATTTTAAAATTACACTTTTCAAAAAAATGATCAAGGATAGGCCTCTCCTCAAGTGGCATTGGAAGATCATGCCACTGCAACAATCGATCATACGAAGTGTCATTATAAATAATGAAATGAGCTGTTACCGCATGCAGACATTCAATCATTTCTATCTCCATTGATTTTGGTTTAAAATTGGTGTGTAGCTTTTTGGGATGCACATACAATGCTCCTCCTAAAAAAAGATCCCATCGATTTTTTTCTTGTTGTAAAAATTGTGCGATGATCGGCCATTCATGCATCGCTTCGCGAGCAATGCAGTCATCTTCGATAACAATAAGATAGGGCCATTTTTTTTCTTTTGCCTGAGCAATTAAACTCAAATGACTGATGGTGCATCCTATTTGTTTGTACTTATCTCGTTTCACAATAAAACGCTCACACTCAATCCCATAAGGCAACAACTCTTGTTGTACGGTTGCGAAAGTTTCCTGCTCTGTATCGAGATTAATAACAAAGGCCTTGTTCATTTTTTATTTAGCATTTTTTTTGTCATGAAAAGCCCAGATAGGATCTTTGATCCAAGAATAATATTTATTAACTAAAAATTCCTCCTCATCATCCTGACACATTTTTTCAAATGCCGCTACTGCCCCTGAATATCCGTAGTAAGTCTCTTTGAATTGCAACTGTTTTTTTGTAACGTAAGCAAGATGATCGAAGACTAATCCCATCTTCCACGTCTCTTCATGAGTAAATGGATTGATGTTGGTAACATTATGTTTTTCTCCATTCTCCATAGTTCTCATAAGAGATGGTGGCTGATGTGCCTCCCAATAATCGCCAGCACGATATTTCCATACGCGTCTCCATTCTTGAGAAGGATTATTGCCATATAATCCAATATTATCAGCCACTCTACCTGGACCTACAAAAAACCGACAATAAAAGAGAGCGCTTGTTCGAGCAGGCTCTTGAAAAAACTGATTTGCGAGCGTTATGATTTGATCAGCATTCCAAATTTCATCGACATCTATTTCCCAGAGAAGTGCTTGCTTAGGCAAAGAATCAATAGGAGCAGAAATCATTTCTAGTTTTCCCTTCCAGTATTTATTCTTGCGATAGAGGGTGATATTCTTTGGAAACTCTGCTGCTATTTTATCCAAATATTCCTTAGTCCCATCGTTACTAAAAAAAGATGCATCTAGTGGCAATTGACCTCCATTCTGAAATATCCAAGATGTCTTTTCTGGTTTTGCGGCACCTTCAATAACATGCCAATGCCACTTAAAAGGCAGTTGCTTAAAAACATCTAGGTGCTTTTCGATAAAAGGCATTCCATCATAAACAATCGTAAAAAAATGTACCGGCAATGATGTGACCGGACCATCCACTTCTCCATCTTTTTTATAACAAGCATATTGCAAAAGATCGCCATCCCGACTAGCGAAAGTCGGGTTAAGACTACATTCTGCCCCTCCCTGCTTTATAACAGAGAACCAATCATCTCTTGGTGGAATATACTGCTGAATTTCAGCATTTACTGCCTTTCGATAAATATCTTCGATCAGATTGAGATTAATCTCTGGAAGAGGGCCAATAGCAGGCCTATGATCTTCTTTACTTGTTTTGTTTTGAATAAGTTGAGAAAAAAGCTCTGCGTGCTGCCTAATATTTTTTTTTGTTGAAAAAAGTTGCGCGCGTTTTTTACCACGAGAAATTAACTGAGCACGTAGCTTGCGATCATTCCATAAAATCCAAATTTTTTCGGCGATATCATCGACCTCAAAGGGATTGCAATAAAGCACAGCATCCCCCCCTAATTCAGGAAGGCTTGTTACGCCTGAGCATACGACAGGGAGCTTTGACTCGAATGCCTCGAGAATAGGAAATGCATATCCCTCAAATAGACTTGGAAAAATTAGTAGCTCTGCATGCTTGTAAAGCCAGGATATCTCAGCAGACTTTATTTTTCCTAAATGAACAAAATGATCTTGAATGCCGTTTTGTTGGGCTAATTTTTCTAAATCGTTAGTGTTATTGCTAACCTCTCCAGTGCAAACAAGACATCCCTTCCATCCTTTGTTTATTATTTTTGTGATAGCTTGAAAAAGTCTGTCATAATTTTTATGAGGCTTGTTTTCAGCAGGGTAATAAATAAAGGGAATATCATTTATCTTTGCTGGTTTTTCCTTTTTAGAAGAGAACGTGTTACAAGGCGAAGGAATGACCGAAAAATATTTTTCAGGAATTTCTAGACAAGCACTGATTGATTTTTTGCTAAATTCTGAAGGAACAATTATATGACTGGCATAGACCCTAGCACAACGATACCCATTACGTTTTTTTGAAAGCTCTTGCAGAGAAAAAGATTCAGGAAAAAAATAATCCTCAATATCTCTAAAATAAAAAACAACAGGATAAGGAGGCGCTTTAGGAACAGCAAAATTGCCAAAAGGAACGTAGAGCAAATCTATCTTTTTAGGAAGATACAGAATCTCTTTTTCAGAAGGAATGTAGCAATCCTTAAGCCTCGATAGCAAGGGCAGTGCCTCAACAAATTTCCAATCATGTTTAATATGCAATAAGAGCAATAAGTTCCATGGTACATAGTGAGTCCATCCGCGAAGGAATGCTTTTATATCATGTCTCTCTCTTTGACTCTGTTGTGAAACTCTAGCCAGAGTAACGGCGATAGTATGTTTTGATGGACGATACAAGTGCCTCAATAAGGCTGCGCGTATTAAAAAAACAATCCTGAGAAAATGTAACAAACTAGTTTTCAATTCAATTCAAGGAAAGTTGTAAAAAATAGAGTTTAATCTATTATCCAAAGATTAAATTTGAAATCTAAAAAGAGGAAGAGGCATTATTACCTACCGAATTATTATGACTATCCGTTCTTCCCCATCAAAGATCAGGCATGTTGCCGCTCTCTTTATTAGGAAAATTCTTTCTCGTATTATTGTACCGTTAACAGGATTTTTACAGCGCCTTGATTTATCCGAGCAGAAGGATCGTCAAACAAGATATCACTGCATCCTTCATCAGGTTGTGCACTTCTTGAGTTGGTTTTGCCAGGGAAGTATTACATTGGCCTATCCTTGCATGGGATATAATCCGATTAAATCGCGTCAACAAGAATCATCGCGCAAGTGGGCTGCAGAAATTTTGAATCAATCTTCTAGTCAGCTTGAAGTCGATGCTAAAAATTTTCTTTTCACAACTCAGCAGATTTCATCAACTAATTTTTCATCACCTCCTCCAAGTTTTACGGTCCTTATCTGTTTTCATCATCATCTTCAATTTTTTAAAAGTTGCATTGAGTCTGTTACTACTGCCTGCCGCCACAGCCCCACAACTCAGGTTGAAATTCTTATCGTCAATGATGACCCTTCGATTGATTCAAAGCAGTTACTTCAAGAAGCAGGGGAAGCACTTGGGGAAAAAATAGTTTTCCATACGAATAAAAATAATCTCGGAATTTGCCAGAGTACAAATCAAGCCATTGAGCGCGCACGAGGCGAGTGGATTCTTCATCTAGACTGTGATGACCGCCTCCAATCAAATGTTTTTTCTGTTCTAGCGCAAACTATTCAGAAAAATCCAACAATACGTTTTATTAGCTCGCGTGCCATTGATATCGACGAACATGGAAATATTCTTTCGTGGCGACTACGTTCAGAAAAAACAAGTGATCTGATCGTTAATAATTTTGCAAACCATCTCAAAGCGATCAAAAAAAATATTCATGCTGATCTTGGCATTTTTAATAGCACCTTTGAGGGCTGCCAAGACTATGAATTCGCTTTAAGAACAGCTATTAATGAACCTTTGCTCTTCATCCCTGATTATCTTTATCAATATCGTTGGCATGATCGGAGCCAAACAGTCAGCCATAATAAACGCCAAAATCTAACAGCTGCTCGCATCCGTCAAACATACTTGCTTGTCATCCATTGGTTAATTCATGGCACAAAAATAATTCAGTGGAATATTACTGGGCCTTTTACGGAAGAGTGGAAAAAGAGTTTATACCCGCCCAGCAGTCTAGAGAAGAGGAAAGCTCCACCTCTTCAAGATTCGCTAGATCCTGAAATAGAAAAACTTCCTAAAGATAGGCGAGCCAATTGCATGAACGGATGCAAGAGTTTGCCCATTAATCCGACTTTAGGAGTTGAAAATAACGAAAGCCAACTTAATACAGCGGAAAAAGCTCGCTATAATGTCTCTTTAGAAGCAACGCATCCACTTAATGAAACTCAGCGACGCCTTTTACTTATTCAGATAGCCACCATCATCATCGATCGACATCATGAGAAAAGTAGCGATCGAGAAATTGCGGCCAGCGACCTAAAAACGGTGATGGGAGTGAGAAAATTAACGTAAGGGCTTAGTCTAAAAATGATTTTGATGCTGAGCATATTGCGTTAATTTGCCACGATCCATTGACGTTTTTAGGTTAACTTAAAAGCCTACATCCTTTCAGGAACATCGATACCAAGGAGGCCAAGTCCTAGCTTCAATGCGCGAGCGGTCAATTCTGCAAGCCTCAAGCGTGATTGTTTTATGGCTCCTTCAGATTTTAAGATCGGGCAAAGTTCATAGAAGCGATGAAAGCTATTTGCTAGCTCAAACAGTGCCAAGCATAAGATATTGGGACGCGCATCAATAAGAATTGTAGGAATAATGTCCCCAAATTGCAAAAGTTGCAGCACAAGCTGACGTTCAACCGGCTCGCTAATGATAATGGAATGAGACTCTAATGGTGAGGGCTTGTTTTTTTCTCCTAACTGCTCTTCAGAATCTGTCTTCTTTCTAAAAATAGATTTAATGCGGACGTAAGCATTCTGTAAATATGGCGCTGTATTGCCTTGGAACGAAAGCATTTTTTCCCAAGAAAAAATGTAATCAGTCATACGATGTTGCATCAGATCCGCATATTTTAACGCTCCTAGGCCGACAACCTGCGCCACTTCTTTCTTTTCAACCAGTGAAAAATCATGGTTTTTTTCTGAGACAAGCCGGAAAGCTCGTTCTATGGCCTCCTGCAGCAAGCTACCCAATTCAATATTCTCGCCGCTACGCGTCTTCATCATTTTGCGATCTTCGCCTAAAATACTTCCAAAGCTAATGTGACGCAGATCAGAAGTAATGCCAAGACGATGAGCAGCTGAAAAAATTTGTTCAAAATGCAATTGTTGCGGCGCACCACAGACATACCAAACAGCATCAGGGCGCCATTTTTTCTCTCGATACTCAACTGTTGCAAGATCGGTCGTTGCATAGAGAAAGCCACCATCGGCTTTTCGAATCAGACAGGGCTTATCGAGAAGAGCCGGTTGATTCTTAAAAAAAATACAGAGTGCACCTTCACTCTCTTCGGCAATTCCGTCCTTGGCAAGGCGTTCTACAAGAGGAGCTAAGGCATCATTATAAAAACTTTCTCCAAGACACTCATCAAACTTAATTCCTAAAAGTTCGTACAGCCTTTGAAACTCTTGCCATGAAATATCAACTACCTTTTTCCAAATCGCTAAATTTTCAGGATCCCCTTGCTGAAGTTTTACGAGTTCTTCACGAACAGTTTTTTTGACAGTGGCATCTTTTTCTTCAAGTTCATTGACTTCGCGATAAAGGCGTACCAATTCATGAACAGAAGAAGTATCTCGAATAGCGAAAGTCGGGCTAGAAGCACTTTTATTGCTGCGTAGATACTTCCACCCATAAATCACCTTTCCAAATTGAGTTCCCCAATCACCAATGTGGTTGTCAGTAATAACATGATGCCCAAGAAATCGAGCAATACGTGCAAGGCTATCGCCAAGAATACTACTCCTAATATGACCAACATGCATTGGTTTTGCTACATTCGGAGAGCTAAAATCAATAACAATGGTTTTTGGTTCCGCTACTAGTGGAATTCCTAGGCGTGGATCTTCAAGAAGCTCGGTAATTCTTTGTTCTAAAAACTTATTCTTTAGACGAAAATTAATAAATCCAGGACCGGCAATCTCTAGAGGCTCACAGAGATCCTGAAGGTGTAATTGTTCAATAATTTGTTCAGCTACAATACGAGGATTTTTTTTAATCTGCTTAGCTGCGATCATTGCACTATTGCTCTGATAATCACCAAAACGAGCATCAGCAGCAATCGTAATAGTGGCCAGTTCAGCCTTGATATGTAAGTTGGCAAGCGCTTGAGCAAGGCGTTCGCTTAATAATAGTTGAATCGTCTTTTGAGAATTCATGAGCCGTTAATGGAAATTCTAATCTGAGCCGCTAGTAGTTGGCAGGTAATCACTTATCTTCTTCTGACAAAGAAGAGGAGAAAAAAGTTGTCGGTTGTTAGTTGTTGGTTTTTTATTCGAAAGATTTATTTTTCAAGAGTCCCATTTTATCAGCCTCTTAGGGCAATGCTTCTTTTTTAGCAGCTAAGAAAAAATATTTCTTTACTATCAACCGAGAACCGAGAACCAACAACCAATGCTTATCTCCAGAAGGAGATGAGCAATTACGTTGGCGCTTATTTCCACTTCCTAAAGTCTGATCAGACCTCTACTAACTTTGCTTATTTGCAAAAATTTTCATGATCGACATAGCATCCTGCGCCGTCATAAGTTCTTCCCTCGTTACACGATCATTTAGAAATTTTGCAATAGCAGAAAGTGTTTTCAGGTGCGTCTGAAATTGGTTGTTAGGAACAAGAAAAAGAACGATAAAATGAACCGGTTTTTCATCCAGCGATTCGAATTCAATTCCTTCCTTAGAACGAGCAAAAGCAACAATAATATTGTGAACCGAATCAGAAGCAGCATGTGGAATGGCAACACCAAAACCAATCCCTGTACTCATTGTTTCTTCTCGTTGGGCAAGCGCAGCAAGAATATCTTCTTTATTGTGAGCTTGAAGAAAACCTCCTTGAATAAGAAATTGGACAATCTCTTCAATGGCTTGCCAACGATCAACAGCCACCATGTTAGGAATAATCTGCTTCTCTGAGAGAAGCGTCGCTAATGTGACAGAAGAAGAGGGAGTGCTGTTCATTGAAAAAATAGCAACATCAAAAATGTATCATAGCTCTTCTCCTTCTGATCAGAGAGATGAGCAATAAAGTTATCAGTTGTTGTTTTTGAGCTAAAAACGGGAATAAAAATGAGAAAGTTGGCGTAAGTAGCTGGATTTAAAGGTGGTTGCTATCAGGTCATGGATCACCTGAAGGTAAATGAGTTCTTAGAGGAATCACTTTGCAAACGAATCGATTGCACTAAAAACTTTATTTTCACTTCCGCTTTTAGATTTAGGTATCTTCTCCAACCATATACCGAGAAAAGCGCCGAATCACAATATTTTCGCCAAGCTCTGCGATCTTCGTAGCAACATATTCTTTCATGGTAAGATCAGGATTCTTAATAAAACTTTGTTCCATTAAACAGATCGTACTGTAAAACTTATCCAATTTCCCATCAACAATTTTGTCAATGATGGCTACTGGCTTACCTTCAACTTGTCCACGATAGATTTCTCGCTCTGCAGCTACAAGCTTTGCATCAACTTCATCGCGCGTGACAACTACCGGATGACTTGCTGCAATTTGAAGTGTAACATCTTTGACAAAATCTCGAAAGATGTCGTTCTTGGCAACAAAATCAGTTTCACAATTAATTTCGACAAGCACACCTACTTTTCCTTGTAAATGAATATAGGATGCTATGACCCCTTCTTTAGTGGCACGCGATGACTTTTTATCTGCGCTTGCAATCCCCTTTGTGCGTAAAATTGCTTCTGCTTTTTCGGCATCGCCAGCAGCTTCCATAAGAGCACGCTTGCAATCCATCATGCCAGCATTTGTCTTTTCTCGAAGTTTTTTGACTAAGTTTGGATCAATCATTAAAAAATAATTTAGGTGTTAAAACTCGTAACGAGCGAGGTAATTATGCTTTTTTTTGAGTAGCAGTTTGCAACAGTTCTCCAGCGGGCTTTATTTCCTCCTTAACAGACTGTTGTCGAGCGACAGCGTTAACTCCTTGCGTGGTAATAATGGCGTCGACAAGTTTTTGAAGAACAATACGAATAGCTCTAATAGCATCGTCGTTACCTGCAATTGGATAGTCAACAACTTCTGGATCACTGTTAGTATCAACAATTGCCACAATTGGAATTTTCAATCTGCGTGCTTCTGCTACAGCAATGGCTTCGCGAACGGTATCGATAATAACAATAGCGTCAGGAAGTTTTTCCATAGTTAAAACTCCCTCAAGATTTTTACGAATCTTTAGTGCTTCACGACGAAGTGCGCTTGCTTCTGCCTTATTAATCTTATGAAATCCTGGACTTTTTTCAAGCTCTTCAAATTCACGAAGACGATTGACACTCTTGCGAATGGTTACAAGATTGGTCAGTGTGCCTCCAAGCCAGCGCTGATTTACATAAAATTGGTTACAGGCCTCTGCAGACTCCTTAACAGCTTCCTGGGCTTGTTTTTTGCAACCTACAAAAAGAATATTTCCTCGTTGCTTAGCTATATTTGCAAGAAAATTTCCTGCATCGCGTAGTTGATCTACTGTTTTAGAGAGATCAATAATATAGATAGAGTTTTTTTCTTCTAAAATGAAATCCTTCATTTTTGGATTCCAACGTTTGGTTTGGTGGCCATAGTGGACACCAGCTTCGAGTAGTTCGGTCATTATTTCAACAGACATGAGAAAAAATTTATTAGATGTTTATATAATTAAGCTTACGCTATTGCTTCGTTAGAAATATCAGTTTTTATTGCTGTAGTCTCTTCCAGCAATGCTATATCAAATTGCCTATTTGTCTTAAATCCGCTACCTGCCGGAATAAGGTGTCCCATAATGACATTTTCTTTAAATCCACGAAGACGATCTATCTTACCAAGAGTTGCAGCTTCTGTTAAAACACGTGTTGTGTCTTGGAAGGATGCAGCAGAAATAAAGCTATCAGTTTCTAAAGATGCTTTCGTGATACCAAGAAGTACAGGTGAAGCCTCTGCAGGTTTTCCACCTTTAGCAATAACATTGTTATTTTCATTTTCAAATTCCAGACGATCAATTTGATCGCCCCAAAGAAGAATAGTATCACCTGGATCAGTAATTTTTACTTTACGAAGCATCTGTCGAATAATGATTTCAATATGCTTATCATTGATTTCAACACCTTGCAAACGATAAACTTCTTGAACTTCATTAAGAAGGTGTTCTTGAAGTTCTTGGGGACCGCAAACCTCGAGAATTTCATGCGGAACAACAGGACCTTCGGTAAGCTGCTGACCTTTTTTTACAAAGTCACCCTTAAAAGCAATAATATGCTTAGAGAGAGGTATTAGATGCTCTTCTTCTGTTCCTGTAAGCGTATCTCGAACAATTAATTTGCGCTTCCCTCGAACAGTGCCACCAATATCAACAACGCCGTCAATGCGTGCAATTTCACAAGCTTCTTTTGGGCGACGCGCTTCAAATAACTCAGCAACACGGGGAAGACCTCCCGTAATATCTTTTGTTTTTGCAATCTTACGTGGAGTTTTAGCTAATCGCTGTCCAGCTTGAACCGTCTCGCCTTCTTTTACTTCAAGGTGAGCTCCAGCCGGGATAGAGTAACTAACGATGACCTGTTTATTTGCATCAATAATAGCTAACTGAGGATGAAGATCTTCTTTGTGCTCAATAACGACGGTTCCCATAATTCCTGTTTCATCATCAACTTCCTTTCGTATTGTAACACCAGCAATCATGTCGCGGAATTCAACCTTTCCTGCTTTTTCTGTAATAATTGGAATATTGTAAGGATCCCACTGAACAAAAGAAACTCCTTTTTTGATAGTTGATCCATCAGCAACAGAAATAACAGAACCTATAACAACAAGATGACTTTCTAATTCCCGACCATCCTTACTGTAAATTCCAATAGTGCCATTTTTGCTCAAAACAATAAATGTTCCATCAAGAGATTGCACTGTTCTTAGATCATTAAAACGAATTATTCCGTCGTTTTTTGATTTAATAATAGGTTGTTTAAAGGTCTGGCTCGCCGTTCCTCCAACGTGGAAGGTACGCATTGTGAGCTGAGTACCTGGCTCACCAATACTTTGTGCTGCGACAATACCAACAGCTTCACCATGAGCAATCATTAATCCTGTAGCCAAATTGCTACCATAGCACCTAGCACAAGCACCTCTTTTGCTCTCACAGGTGAGAACAGAGCGAATTTTTAATTGTTCATGTCCAATTTTAGCGAGCATAAGAGCTGTCTCTTCATCGATAAGCTGATTTAATTTAATAAGTGGCTTACCTGTCATCGGATCTTTTACTGTTTCACAACTAACACGCCCAATAATGCGTGTAGCTAAGGTAACCACTTCTTCATCACCTTCATAGATTGGCGCAACGACAATACCATTGACAGTACCGCAGTCATCCTCCGTAATAATTACATCTTGAGCGGCATCTACTAGTTTTCGTGTAAGGTAGCCAGAGTCAGCTGTTTTAAGAGCTGTGTCAGCAAGTCCCTTACGAGCACCGTGAGTTGAAATAAAATACTCAAGCACGGTGAGGCCTTCACGGAAGTTAGAAAGAATTGGCTGCTCTATAATTTCTCCTGATGGCTTTGCCATGAGACCACGCATTCCAGCTAGCTGTTTTACCTGACTACGAGTACCACGAGCACCAGAATCAACCATCATAAAAACAGGATTCATCTCTTTACGGCCATCGTTATACTCTAGCGTCCGGAAAAGAGCATTGGTTATTTCCTCACCAGTATGAGTCCAAATATCCTGAACTTTATTCTTACGTTCTCCATCAGTAATAATACCACGATGATATTGTTTTTGAACTTCAACAATCTGCTTTTGAGCACTTTCAACAAGATGTACTTTTTCTTTTGGAATAATCATGTCGTTAATACCAACGGAAGCACCTGCTTTAGTGACTTCACGGAAACCAACTTCTTTCAAACGATCAAGAGTTTCAACAGTACGCTGTTGACCAACTGCCTTATAACAACGCCAAATAATATCACTGAGTTGTTTTTTTCCAGCAACTTTGTTGTAAAAACCAAGTTCTTTTGGCCAGATTTCATTAAATACAACACGACCAGCAGTGGTCTCAATAACAGGAAGTTCTCTATTTCCATAAACCGTAGCAATGCCACGATCTGGATTTTGGAGTCGAATACGCGTATGGACTTTAATAGATCCTTCGCTCAATGCCATTTCAACCTCCGATGCATTAGCAAAGAGAGGGAAGCGAACTTCCTTAGCTCCAGGAAGAATGCGAGGTGACTGAGTTAAATAATAACACCCAAGAGGAATATCTTGTGATGGATTGGTAATCGGCTTACCGCTAGAAGGTGAAAAAATATTGTTTGGCGCTAACATCAATGTGCGAGCTTCTAGTTGAGCCTCTACAGAAAGAGGAACATGCACTGCCATTTGATCACCATCAAAGTCTGCATTATATGCTGTACAAACAAGCGGATGAACACGAATAGCTTCTCCTTCAATTAAAATTGGCTCAAAAGCTTGAATTGAAAGCCTGTGAAGTGTCGGCGCACGATTGAGCAAAACTGCATGCCCGCGAGTAACTTCATCAAGAATATCCCACACTTCAGGCGTCTGACGTTCAATAAGTTTTTTTGCACTACGAACAGTATGAACGTAGCCAAGTTCTTTAAGGCGACGAATAATAAATGGTTCAAAGAGAACAAGTGCCATTTTTTTTGGTAGACCACATTGATTCAGCTTCAGCTCAGGTCCAATAACGATAACCGAACGACCTGAGTAATCAACGCGCTTTCCAAGTAAGTTTTGACGGAAACGACCACCTTTTCCTTTGAGCATATCACTCAATGATTTTAGAGGTCGATTCGCGGCTCCTGTAACAGCGCGACCATGACGACCGTTATCAAAAAGTGCATCAACAGCCTCTTGAAGCATTCTTTTTTCATTGCGAATAATAACTTCAGGAGTTTTTAACTGTAATAATGTCTTTAATCGATTGTTACGATTGATCACTCTTCGATAGAGATCATTTAAATCAGAGGTTGCAAAACGTCCTCCGTCTAATGGCACAAGAGGTCGTAAATCAGGAGGAATAACCGGAAGAACATTGAGGAGCATCCATTCAGGACGTGTCTTTGAACTAACAAATCCCTGAACAAGCTTCATTCTCTTCGCTAATTTTTTGCGAATCTGCTTGCTCTTAGTCTGAGCCATCTGCTTCTCAATGAGTACTTGTTCTTTTTTAAGATCCATCGACTCAAGTAGTTTTTGGATAGCTTCAGCACCCATGCCATAAGTGAAATCTTCACCATACTGGTCTTCTGCTTCGCGAAATTCTGACTCCGTGAGAAGTTGACCTTTTTCAAAAGGTGTCTTGCCTGGATCGATTACAACATAATCTTCATAATAGATAATCCGTTCTAACTGACGACCTGTCATATCAAGCATGAGACCAATGCGGGAAGGCATGCATTTATAAAACCAAATATGAGAAACAGGAACAGCAAGATCGATATGCCCCATTCTTTCACGACGCACACGACTCAAGGTTACTTCAACACCGCAACGATCACAAACAACATTCTTATGTTTAATACGTTTGTACTTTCCACAAGAACACTCCCAATCGCGGGAAGGACCAAAAATTCGTTCGCAAAAGAGACCTCCTTTTTCAGGCTTAAAAGTCCGGTAATTAATCGTTTCAGGATTTTTTACCTCACCTTTACTCCAAGATCGCATTATTTCAGGCGATGCAACAGTAATTTGCACCTGATCAAAGGAATTATCATTGGGGTTTCCAAGCAAGTCGGTTATTTCTTGTTCAATCATAGCTAGCTTCTAAGTGTGTCTTTTAGGACAATAAATCAGTATTAACTGAGGCTGTTATTATAAGGTTTAGGCAAGATCAATAAACGCACGAGGGCCATCTTTTTTGCCTACACAAACATCAAGACAAAGACCTTGCATTTCTTTAATGAGAACATTAAAAGATTCAGGAATGCCTGCTTCAAGAGAGTTATCTCCCTTTACAATGCTTTCGTAAATACGAGTCCGTCCTTGAACATCATCTGATTTTACCGTGAGTAATTCTTGTAATGTATAAGCAGCACCATAGGCCTGTAGCGCCCAAACTTCCATTTCTCCAAAACGTTGTCCTCCGTACTGCGCTTTACCACCAAGTGGCTGCTGAGTAACTAAAGAATAAGGGCCAACAGCACGTGCATGAATTTTATCAGCAACTAAGTGGCCAAGTTTCAACATATAGATGATACCAACCACAACTTCTTGATCGAATGCCTCTCCTGTAAGACCATTGTAAAGCACTGACTTTCCATTTTCTTGAATCCAAGAAAAGCCCTCTTTCTTGCTAGCCTCCTTGAGATATTCACGGATACGCTGTTCAGGAATACCATCAAATACAGGCGTCGCTACCTTAAATCCAAGTGCTTTTGCTGCAATGCCAAGATGCGTTTCTAAAACTTGCCCCACATTCATACGACTAGGAACACCCAGAGGATTAAGGACAATGTCAACAGGCGTTCCATCAGCCAAGTAAGGCATATCTTCTTCTGGAACAATCTTAGCAACAACACCTTTATTTCCATGGCGTCCTGCCATTTTATCTCCAACACTCAATTTTCGTTTGCTTGCAATATAGACTTTGACTTGTTTGATAATTCCAGGATCTACATCATCACCACTTTCAATACGTCCAAGATTTTCATCTTTTTCGTTTTGAAGATCGGCAAATCGGTGCTCAAACTGACCAATAATTTCTCTGATTTTATTCCGAATAGGGCTTGGATCAATTTCGACATGATCATAGACGCTTGCAAGTTTTCGCAAAAGCATTTTAGTAATTTTGCGATTGGCTGGGATAATTATCTCTCCAGTTTGTCCATTAACAACATCAAGCGGAATTTTTTCACCTAAGAGAACATTAGAAAGACCTTCTGTAAGAAGCTCATAAAGCTCTTCCTTTCGTTTTTTATGATCGTCTTGTATTGCCTTCAGCTGACGCTTGGCTTCTAACGGTGTAACTTTGATTTTTGTAATCTCCTTTTTAGAAGAGACGCGAACATCCATTACAATACCATATGTTCCCGAAGGAACGGTGAGAGAAGTATCACGTACATCCGCAGCTTTTTCACCAAAGATAGCACGCAACAGGCGCTCTTCAGGAGCCAACTCGGTTTCGCTCTTAGGTGTAATTTTACCGACGAGAATATCGCCTGGTTTAATCTCCGCGCCAATACGAATAACACCGTCTGGACCAAGGTTTTGCAGCGCTTCCTCACTAACATTAGGAATATCTCGAGTAATTTCCTCTGGTCCAAGCTTTGTATCACGAGCGCCTATTTCAAATTCATCGATGTGAATTGAAGTATAGATATCTTCTTTGACTACTCGCTCTGAAATCATGATAGCATCTTCAAAGTTGTAACCATTCCATGGCATGAATGCCACGAGAACATTGCGTCCCAATGCCAACTCTCCCTTGTCAGTATTTGGTCCATCTGCTAAAACATCTCCTGCTTTAACGGACTGGCCTTTCTTAACAATAGGATGCTGATTGATGCATGTGCTACTATTTGAACGCATGAACTTACGCAGCTCATAGACATACACTCCATTCTCTGGAGAATGTTTTACTTTCTTTTTTCCTTCAGGAAGCTCGCCATTTTTTGTAACAACAATGCGCAATGCATCAACTGATGCAATCTTACCATTGGTTTCAGAAAGAATAACTGCTTTTGAGTCACGTGCGACACGTGCTTCTAGACCTGTTCCAATAATCGGAGCATCAGAAACAAGCAAAGGAACACCTTGGCGTTGCATGTTAGAACCCATCAGCGCACGATTAGCATCATCATGTTCCAGGAACGGAATCAATCCAGCAGCCACAGATACAAGCTGTTTTGGAGAAACATCCATGTATTCTATTTTTCCTGGCTCAACCTCGACAGAATCACCGCGATAACGTGCTGAAACGGTGCTGCCTAAGAATTTTCCTTGAGCATTAATAGGAGAATTTGCCTGTGCAATGTAAAAGTTTTCATCTTGGTCACCTGTTTGATAAACAATTTCATTGGTAACTAGTCCCTTAACAACTTTACGGTAAGGAGTCTCAATAAATCCAAAATCATTAACACGCGCGAAAGTACTCAACGAACTAATAAGTCCAATATTAGGACCTTCAGGTGTTTCAATGGGACAAATGCGACCGTAGTGAGAAGGATGAACATCTCGCACTTCAAATCCGGCACGTTCACGACTCAATCCTCCTGGCCCAAGAGCAGAAAGACGTCTTTTATGAGTGAGTTCTGAGAGCGGATTCGTTTGATCCATGAACTGACTCAGCTGGGAACGTCCAAAAAAGTCACGAATTACAGCACTCAGTGATTTTGGATTAATTAGTTTCTGTGGGGTGATATGATCAACAGCCGGATCATAAAGCGCCATACGCTCACGAACAAGGCGTTCTGTACGAGAAAGACCAACACGACATTGATTTGCTAAAAGCTCACCAACAGTACGTACACGACGGCTACCGAGGTGATCAATATCGTCGATCATTCCTTCACCTCGACGTAATTTGAGAAGATAGCGCATCGCTTCAACAATGTCTTCCTTACAGAGAAGACGATCATTGGATTCTACCTTTAGACCTAGTTTCTGCTGAATTTTATGACGACCAACACGCCCTAGATCGTATCGCTTCGCATCAAAAAAGAGTCTCTTAAGCATTCCTCGAGCGTTCTGGACTGTTGGAGGATCTCCAGGGCGGAGTTTGCGATAAATATCTTTTAAAGCCTCATCTTCATCGTGAGCAGGATCGCGCTTTAAGGATTTAACAATAGTATCATCTTCCTTAGTATCAACCACTTTAACGGTCGTAACCTTTGCCTGAATCAACTCGCGTATAACAGCTAAGGTTAATGGCTCATAGGCGCGAGCAATAGTATTGTCACCTTCTGTGTAATCTTGCAAAAGAATTTTAGTGCTAATCTCTTCTTCATTTAATTTGGAAGTGAGTTTAAGACTCTCAATTTTATAGAAAAGTCCAGCAACTTCTTCATCGCTCGGATATCCAAGAGCACGAAGAAAGGTTGTAGCTAAAAATTTGCGCCGACGCTTCCTGCGATCAAGATAAACATAAAGAAGATCATTTGTATCAAATTGAATTTCAATCCAAGAACCACGATCAGGAATAATGCGAAATCCTTGAAGCAACTTGCCATTAAGGTGGACATCAGTTTCAAAGCTAATACCTGGCGAACGATGAAGCTGACTGACTACAACACGCTCTGCTCCATTGACAATAAAAGTTCCTTGCGGGGTCATGAGAGGAATTTCTCCCATATAAACTTTTTCTTCCTTTGTGACTTTTTCGTCTTTATAGCGAAAAGTTACATAAAGAGGTGCACTGTATGTTAAACCTTCCAACTGTGAATCAATAGGTCCAATTTTTGGCTCATCGAGATGATAACTAACAAAATCAAGGTTTGATTTCTCTTCAAACCCATAAATGGGAAAAAATTCGCGAAAAACAGCCTGCAAACCAACATCTCGGCGCTTTAGAGGATCAATTCCTTTTTGAAAAAATTCTTCGTAGGACTTAATTTGCAATTCAATTAAGTTTGGAGGATCGATCACCTCATTGAGTTTTCCAAAATAGATGCGTTCAGACATAGATCAATGTATCGCTAGATGTTGTATCCTAAAAATTGAGGAGTAACGTGAGATTTATTCATATCCTTATTAGCTGAGGTTAATAAGGAATGAAAAAATGATGTTGGCCAATAAATGCCAGTAGTTAAAAATGGAAAATCCCAGCCATAGAATAAAAAAGGCACTCCTATGTGTCAGAAGGCTGTCGCAAATGGACAAAAGGGGATGCAGATTTTTAAAAAGGATGGGTGTTACTGAAAAACATTCCGGCCGCTGTGTCAATCATAGAAAAAATATTTTTATGATTAACACAACAACCAGCCTGGATTTGAAAATTACTTAATTTCGATCTTGGCTCCAGCAGCCTCGATCTTCTTTTTAATTTCCTCTGCTTCTTCTTTTGTTGCACCTTCTTTGATTGACTTAGGAGCACTTTCGACAAGAGCCTTTGCCTCAGCAAGACCAAGTCCTGGAACAGCAGCACGAACTTCTTTAATAACACCGATCTTATTGCTTCCAATATCGGTGAGAATGACAGTGAAGGCTGTCTTCTCTTCAACAGGAGCAGCAGCGGCAGCAGCACCAGGAGCGACAACGGCAACAGGTGCAGCAGCACTGACACCCCATTTTTCCTCAAGGGATTTAACAAGATCAGCAATTTGAAGGACAGTGAGATTACTGAGTTGATCTACGATAGCTTGATTATCTGACATAATATATTGGGACTGTGATGCCGTCGCGCTCTGAAGCCTCAGAACATTTCAAATCAGCAGCTGCTGATCCGACGAAACATCGTGTTAGTTGTTTTATCACCCGTCGTCACTTTGTACTTCAGGAGAAAATTGTTATGGTTATTATTTAAAAAAACAGGATGAATTTGATACTCTAGTTTTGGTCAACTTTATTATCAATCTTCCAACGTTTTTGCCTTTGCCGAAAGAACTCTTGCAAGACTTGCTGCTGGCTCGTTAAGAGTACGAACAAGTTTTGTTGCAGGCATGAGCATAAGCCCAAGCAGTTGAGCCTGGAGTATTTCTTTAGAGGGAAGTGTCGCCAATGCCATAATCTGCTCAACAGAAAGAAGATCATTGTCTAAAATACCAGCGCGAAGAGTTGGTTTCTTAAACTCATCAGCAAATGTTTTAAGTGCTTTCGCAGCGGAGCAAACATCACGTTCTCCTGCTATTAACGCTGTTTGCCCAGTGAGATGTTCATCGAGAGCAACCAGGCCTGCATCTTTTAATGCACGCTTTAGAAAGGTATTTTTAACAACAGAGCAAGAAGCACCAACTGCAAAGAGGCGATTACGCAATTCAGAAAAATGAATCACATTCATACCGCTATACTCAATAAGAATAAGGAATGGCGAAGCATTAAGCTTGAACTTAATGTCATCAACAATGGTAGATTTTTCTGGTCTCATAGAAATTTAACTTATTTTTTACCTTGCTTGTTTTAAAAATGGAGACGCATCAACCCTCACTCCAGGAAGCATCGTCGCAGCTAGTGTTATCGCTTCAACAAACGAACCCTTAGCGCTTGCTGGACGAGATTTAACAACGGCGTTAATAACGTCAGAAGCATTATCAACAAGATGCTCCAGAGGAAATGAAAATTTCCCAACAGGAATCGCAACATTTCCATTTTTATCAAGCTTAAACTCAACACGTCCAGCTTTGACTTCCCTAACCGCTTGTGCTGTATCGTCACTAACCGTTCCTGTTTTAGGATTAGGCATGAGGCCACGGGGACCAAGCACTTTTCCGAGCTTTCTTACTTCCGTCATAGCCGCAGGAGTAGCAATAGCCACATCAAAATCAGAGAAACCATCTTGACATTTTTTGATCATGTCTTCGTAACCGACATATTCAGCGCCTGCCTCCCGAGCAGCGGCAGCTGCAACACCTGCAGCAAAAACAAGCACACGAACATTCTTTCCACTCCCATGAGGAAGAGGACATGTGCCACGAACCATTTGATCACTTTGTTTAGGGTCAACTCCAAGCCGAATGGAAAGAGTCACCGTCTGATCAAACTTTGTTGCAGGCATTGCCTGAAGAAGCTTTAGAGCTTCAGGAAGTTGATATTTCTTTCCTGACTCAATAAGAATATTAGCGGCACGATACCGCTTGCTATGTTTTTGGTTGCTATTTTTAATCATGATAAAAGCAGTACAAGCGATAGTAAAATCTCCTGCGGTTGGTGGTATTTAATAAAATGCGCTATACGTTAATTAGGACTCTATTTCGATGCCCATTTGACGAGCCGTTCCACAGAGCGTACGAAAAGCAGCCTCGTCGGACTTTGTATTCATATCGTTTATTTTGATCTTAACAACATCCATAACTTGCTTTTTTGTAAGCTTAGCAACTTTAATTTTATTAGGCTCTTTGGATCCAGAAGCAATATTGGCAGCTTTTTTGAGCAAAATCCCAGCCGGCGGCGATTTGGTAATAAAAGTAAAACTCTTATCTTTGTAAACAGTAATCACTACAGGCAAAATATCACCCGCTTGCTTTTGTGTGGTGGCATTAAATTCCTTACAAAATGCCATGATATTGACACCTTGTTGACCAAGAGCAGGACCTACGGGAGGCGCTGGATTAGCCGCTCCTGCGGGAATTTGCAATTTAATTTTAGCTACGATTTCTTTAGCCATGGAACTTGTGGTTCTTAAAAATAGGGTGAAATTTAATCGCCACAACTTGGCGAAAAGAGATGAGAATGTAAATCAATCTTTCTAGTAATAGCAAGAACTTTTTTAAAGAAATCTTGTCGAAATACTGTTTTGGCAGACAATTTGACATTATATCCTCTCGCATTATTAAAGAATTCCGAGAGTTTATTTCTCGAGGAAATGTTGTTGATCTCGCTGTTGGCCTCATTATCCCTCCTAAAAACGGCCGAATTTGAAATTTTTTATTTCCAAATCATCCAGCTCATAAAACCTGCGACAAGCATTAACAGCACCGGATTAATTTTTGTATAAAAAATGACATAGAGCCCGATCAGAGCTATGAAACCGGTAATCCAACCTGTTATTGCTGGCCTTGCGACAATCCATGTAGAAGCCAAAATAAGGCCGCACGTAATTGGCATCAGCGCTTTTTGAATGCTCTCTTGCCACGGTGCACCATGAATTTTTTTCCAAGCATTAACGACAAATAAGAGTAAAACTGAGCTTGGAATAAAAATTGCCAAAATCGAAACCACCGCTGCAATCAAAGCAGGGATAAATAGAAAATGACCATCCCCAGGAAAGGCTACAGCCTTCATCCCAACAAGCTCCACAAGCATGGTTGTCGGTCCTGGAGCAGCTTTGCTAATACTAAAAACATCTAAGAATTGTCGATCAGTCATCCAGTGATACTGATTCACCGCGACTTGGTGGATACTTGGAAAAATAACATTACCTCCACCAAAAGCAGATAATGACAAGAAAGAAAAAAGCTTTGCAAGAGCGAGATAGATTTGATTCATAGATAATTAACTTCTTGGCCGGTAACGCCAAATGGCTATTGGAGCCATGAGAAGAATCGCATAAGGAACGTGGACATGCGCAAATTTTATTAATGAAAATGTTGCAAGAAAAATCAACACGTCGAAGCTGTTTTTAAGCGATGCCTTTGCTGACTCAATAAACATGCTTGACATCAATCCGCAGGCCACAGCAGCAACACCAATAAGCACGGCATCAACTGATGGCAATGATCCAAGTGAAAAATAGAGATAGCCAAGCCCAAATAAAATACATGCAGGAGGCGCAATAATAGAAATAGTAGAGACGATGGCTCCTCGAACACCACAAAGATGGTAGCCAATATAAAGAGCAAGCCCGACAACATTTGCCCCTGGTAGCAACTGACATAAAGCTAATCCAGGAAAAAATTCTTCGTCTGTGAGCCAGCCTTTATTTTCGACAATAATGCGGCGAACATAAGCTGTTAAGCCTCCACCAACACTGGTTATGCCAATAAAAAGAAAGGTTTTGGCAAGCTCATAAAGGCTAACTTTTGCTGGCTTTAGCGGCGAAGAATTGTTTGCTAGAAGTTCATTAGCGGTAGACGATGACACAATAAATTTTTATGATTTATTCTTTTGAATTGTTTTTTTAAGTTTTTCTTCGTGGGCTTTTAAATCAGCAGCGATCCCTTGATCAGAAATATCCATTTTCTTAGAATTTTCCCAATCATCCTTGAATATATCAACAAGTTGGTAAATCAAACGAGCATCATCAAAGCGAATACCAAGCTCACGTCGCTCATTAAAACATTTTGGATAAAAATTAAAGGAACTCAAAAGAGCCCTCTCCTCATCTGCAATAATTAATTTTGCATGCAGATGAATCCCCCGGAGTTTACGAACATGAATCCCAAGGTTAGCTAGAAGCCTCATGCCTGCGATTCCTTCCAATCGATAAAACTCACGCAAGGAATGCACAGGAAGAGCCATCGCATGAATCTTAAGGTCTTTTTTAGCTTTGGCTTCAACTAAAGCTTCAATAACGGGTGTATCAACATATTTTTCATGCTGAATATAAAGTGTTTTTTTTGCAGAATGAATAAATTGAATCACTTCATCACGCGCTTTGCCAACACTCCAAATCAAAGGAGATTTTACAGGAGGAATAAAATCAGTGCGATGCCAATCAGCATTAAAACAATCAGCTATCTCCTCAACCTCACAAGGCTTTGTCGTGATTAATCCATAATCGCGAGTCTCTCCAAAATACTTTGGCGCCCAATTAAGTGACATAATAAAAGCGATCTTTCTATCAATTACCATCGATTTTTCATGCGTGATAGGAAATTTAGGATTGGTATCAGCCACAGCAACACCTGCTTTTTTAAAAATAGCAAAAGCCTCATCATTGTCATGCTCTCCCGTAAATCGCGATGGATTCAACATCACGCGAACCTTCACGCCACGACGATGCGCCACGATGACTTCCTCAATAAGTCGAGGCTCGGTAAACTGAAACATTTTTATATCGAGGGTCTTGACTGCTGATTGAATAGCTTTTTGGATCGGCTCGATACCATCATCAGGAGCAATAATTAAACGATGAAAATATTCTTGAGACATGATAAAAGAGGCTAGAGACTAAAAGCGCTATGCGACTATAACGCAAGCAATGACAACGCCGCTAGAGAAAATAAGGAGAGATAACAAAAACCGCTATCTTCATTCATGACGAGTATATAGACTGTAGAAAGAAGAGTCTGATCAAAATAAAAATCAGACAGAATTTTTTATTCCCCTCTGATTTAATAAATGGCCAATTTTTAGCTTCTGCAATCTCTAGCCTATAGCCTAGAGTCTGTAATCTTAGTTCGCACTCGTAGCTCAACTGGATAGAGCGCTGCCCTCCGAAGGCAGAGGTTGTGGGTTCGATTCCCGCCGAGTGCAGCTGGCAAGGAGATGCAAAGACCTAAACTAGGCATCACCGATCCTCAGAGCGCCTTTGCGCAAGAGGCACAGAGCTCATTAATGACCTTAATACAAGAAGTAGAAAGTAATATACCTCCTTTTACTAAGCCAATGAGCCAGATCATTTAAGAAGTCTATCGAGACACACTAAAATCGCTCTTTTTCTTAAAAGAAAAATATGAAAACCCCGCACAGAATGCTTCATTAGATCCAGCAAGCACAAACAATATTATCACTACTTCTTCTATTATCTCTCTGCCAAAAACCTTCATTTTATCAAACAGCTCAAGTTGAAATCCTTCATCGTAGACTGTGCTATGGGGCAGAAAAAAAGAAATCAAAGCTCTAGGAAAATTGTAAAATATAAATGGCAAAAAAGAGTAGTAACCGTTCAGCAGAACGTTTGTGAGGGGTAAAGAGTGAAGCGTGTGAAAAAACAAAGTTTTCTATGACTTGTTTTCTAAAGACGGATCGTATGAGAGTGGATTTCAAATGATCAATCTAATTTCAGACTAAAAATACTCTTTACCCTTCACTCTTTACTCTTTACTGATCCGTTCATATGAACGGATACCCTAGCTT
>JBIRBD010000205.1:0-1933 GCA_044326465.1 Chthoniobacterales bacterium | reverse complement strand
CTTCGTTCGATCATCTCGACTAAATATTTTCCATTTCATTATGCAGATGGAAATACCGGTCTTTTGGAAAACACCAATCACACCTTACGTGACAATCCTTTTTGTAATGGGATGAAGACGGGCTATACCGACAAAAGCAAACATTGCTTTCTCAGCAGTGGATCCTATCAAGGCCGTGATATTATCGTGGTGATTTTAGGAAGTGAGCATCGCAAACGCTTGTTTGATGACTCCGCAGAGTTGCTCCGATGGGGACTTGGTCTGCCTCCCGGGACAAAACATTTTATGACGATGATTCATCACTCTAGAACTTCTTCGGAAGTTGTTACGGAACCACATCACCATCGGAGGCATAGAAAAAGACAAAGCTCTTCATAACTGCTTGTTATCATCTTGCTCTGAGCCGAAGGGTTTATCCGATGATTTAAATTCGTAGCTTGATGTGGAAACTATGGTTTTAGATTGAGCAGTGTCAATTGAAGGCTATAGTCTTTTGCAATTTCTAGCGTTTCTAGTGATACTTCCTCCATTTAATCTCCCGACTTCCGCACTTTTTTGAGGTTAAAATCCTAACATATTGATTTTCAGCCCACCAAAAAAGCTAGGCACTACGTTAATTTGCCATGATCCATTAGCGTTTTTAGGTTAACTCCTCTAGCGGCATCAGCTTCAGCAATAATTTGTTGAAGTATTTTAGCCCCACTTCGCGGATTCGAGGCTAAAACCAACTATTTTTGACCTTCGATCGCCCTGGAAGCTGCTATTTTACTAGGGGTTCATGTTCAAAATGGCTTGTAGTGCCGACCTACCCCCTTGCGGGATTTTGTTGAAGCATGATGTAATGAGGCATTATGTTTCTGCGTCAGAAAAAAAGAAAGAAAGATGGTAAGGATCATTTTTATTGGAGCATCGTTGAGAACAAGCGCGTAACAGGTGGGAGAGTTCTCCAGCGGCATGTACTTTATCTTGGTGAACTCAATGCAACACAGGAAGCATCTTGGCGCAAGAGCGTTGATCTTTTTTTTCAAGAAGATACGAAGCTGCAGCAAGCGATGCTTTTTGCCGAAGATCACATGCCTGCAAAAATTGAAGATGCTGATCTTCCCATTGTCGGAGTGCGCCTTTCTCAAATGCGTCTCGAATGTCCTCGGCAGTGGGGAGCTTGTTGGTTAGGTTGTGAACTCTGGAATCAACTGGAGCTGGATAAATTTTGGAGTGAACGTCTTCCTGCCGGTCGTAAAGGAGCACGCTGGGATAAAATCGTGCAAACCCTCGCACTCTACCGGCTCATAGATCCTGGGAGCGAGTGGCGTTTGCATCGTCATTGGTTCGAACAAAGTGCACTCGCAGATCTTTTAGGAAGCGACTTCTCGCTTGCAGAACTCCACCGGCTTTATGAATGCCATGACAAACTTCTCGATCATAAAGAAGATCTTTTTAAACACCTCAAAGAACGCTGGAGCACACTTTTTGATGCAAAGTATGAAGTTCTACTTTACGACCTCACTAGCACCTATTTTGAAATTAATGTTCCAGAGGATCCTGAAGATAAACGTCGCTTTGGTTACTCACGCGACAAACGCAGCGATTGCGTACAAGTTGTCATTGCCTTGATTGTTACGCCAGAAGGCTTCCCAATTGCTTATGAAGTCTTGCCTGGCAATACATCCGACAAAACAACGTTACGAGATTTTTTGAAAAAAATTGAAACCCAGTACGGGAAAGCTGATCGTATCTGGGTTATGGATCGTGGCATCCCGACTGAAGAAGTCCTTGCTGAGATGCACGCAAGTAATCCACCTGTTTCCTACTTGGTTGGAACGCCAAAAGGTCGACTAACAGAAATGGAAAAATCATTTTTAAAATGCTCGTGGAAAAATGTTCGTCCCTCAGTTGATGTAAAACTTTTTGCTAACGATGGAGAAACCTTCGT
>JBIRBD010000036.1:0-14493 GCA_044326465.1 Chthoniobacterales bacterium | reverse complement strand
GCTTTTGGCTTTCTCTGGCGGCTTCTTCCCAGCGCGTGGCCTCGTCAAGTTTTTCTGGCGTTCCTACGACCCGCGCTTCGATCGCTTTGGCTAAGCGATCAGAGGCAAAGGAGGCACCAGCACCAGCATTGGTCCAACTCGTTGCATCGTCTGCTTTTCCTGCGGCTCTGGCTTGGATGGCATTGAGATAATATTCACTTCTTTTTTGGCTTTCTCTGGCGGCTTCTTCCCAGCGCGTGGCCTCGTCAAGTTTTTCTTGCGTTCCTACGACCCGCGCTTCGATCGCTTTGGCTAAGCGATCAGAGGCAAAGGAGGCACCAATACCAGCATTGCCCCAGCTCGTTGCATCGTCTGTTTTTCCTGCAGCTCTGGCTTGGATGGCATTGAAAAAATATTCACTCTGCTTTTGGCTTTCTCTGGCTGCTTCTTCCCAGCGCGTGGCCTCATCAAGTTTTTCTGGCGTTCCTACGACCCGCGCTTCGATCGCTTTGGCTAAGCGATCAGAGACCCAGTCCAAAGCATCGCTAGATCTGTAAAAGTCATGAGCATTTTCTACCTTTTCTGAATCGAGAGCTTCTATAGCCTGAGTATAATAGTGATCTGCCTTTTCATTGGCTGTTATGACTTCTCTCCATTTTTCTGCTCTCCATTGTTCTGTTTCTGCGAGATGAGTAGCGTTTATTACCTCTTCTTCTCTAATAATCTGAATTAGTCGAGTCTCTTGGATCGCTCTTCTCATATGATCATATGCTCTTCTCCATGCACTTTTTTCTTCTTCGCGTTCGGGAATCTCTCTCCCTAACGCTGCTGCAGCTTTTTGAAATTCTGTAGATGCCAACAATCTTTGCTCGGCTATTTTTCTCCATGCCTCTCCTTCTGCAATGTTTCCTGCTTCTTCTGCTTGGATCGCTGCTAATAGCTCTTCTATGGCATGTCTTTTGGCATTTTCAGCACGATACCAGCTTATGGATTGGTCCGATTTATTCTTACTCCATGCCTGATCTCTATTTTTAGCGTCGCTAGCTGCATCGAGTTTTAATTGAGCTATTTGTGCTAGGGTAGCGTTCAGATCATGAGAGTTGAGTGACCGAGATTCTTTTCCTTCTGCCGTTTTCACTCTAGCCTCTTCTGCAGTCGCTTTGGCTCTCGCTTCTTCTGCAGCCGCTCTGACTCTGGCTTCCTCTGCTGCTTTCACTCTAGCTTGTTCTGCAGTCGCTTTGGCTCTCGCTTCTTCGTTTGCCTTTCTTTCTGCTGCGCGTGGTTCTGTTGCTGCTGCTACTGCTTGGGCCTCCTCTCTTTTCTTTGCTTCAGCTGCATCTCGTATTGCTTTCTCATCGGCAATTTTTTGTGCTTCGTTCCTCTTCGCTAAAGCGTCGACGGTCAAAGCTGTTGTATTTGATACCATTTTAGTATCAGTCCCCTTTGTTGCAGCTTCTGCGGCTAAAGTCTCCATTTTTTTAGGAGAAGGCTTAGTAGGGCTTACATTGCTTCCACTATTTTTTTGAGACTGCAAGTTTTTCAAACGCTCGCTCCATTCTTCGACTTTATTTTCTGCAATTTCGACATCTGCAGCAGATTGTTCTGCACGACCTGCGCCACTCCTTATCATTAGTTCAGGACAAGCTAAAAGACCGACCAAAGCTGCTGCTGCACTTACATCTCCGATGTAAGAGTTGAAGTTAGAAGTTGACGTTGAAGCTGGGGAAGAAGAGGCCAATGTTAACATCGCTAGCGCTGATGGCATCGCAACCCTAAAACCAGAGTTTTCATCGGCAATGGAATAGGAGATTGGAGATAGAAGATTGGAGATAGGAAAACTCTGTTCGTCATCAACAATGAAATACGAGGCATCTGGGTTTCTTGGAATGCCCCGATTCAACAAAGAATCATCCGTTGCATCCTCATCAATGCTGCTTAAATCATACACACCAGTTTCGCTCACATCTTCGATGTGAGAGTTGAAGTTGGAAGTTGAAGTGACAGCAGTTCCATGATTAATTTCTCCTAAAATCCCAGCGGAGCTGGCCTGCAGCCAATTGCAATAACGTGCCTTACTCAACCAGCTAATGTCGCTGATCAGAAAATTCTCTCTACCGACGATAACTTCGTAACGATAGCTCCCAGGCGCGCCCACGCGCGTGATGCAGGCACTCTTTTCGTCAGAGCCCATCTCCTCGTGGTAGAGATGGTGAGGATCAGTGACGGCAACGGCATTGAGGAAGAGGGAGTAGTCTAGAGCAGTGACCACACGCGTCGTAACCGACGAGTGAGCTAGAAGTGAAGAAGTTGAAGCAAAAACAGCTTCAGGCTCCGCGTAAGCAGAGGTCAAAAGACTATTGAAGCTAAGGCAAATTATTAAAAGAAGTCTCTTAAGTGATTTTTTCATGGGTGGTTGTTAATGGAAACTAACTTTATAAGGAAGAGCCCGCTGAATGAAGCTTGACTAATACTCTCTGTCAAAGGCTTTTCGGCTTTTCAGGCTAAAACCGTGGCACAGCACGCGAGCCAAGTACCACACTCCGATCTTCAGGATCAGCTAGCGGAATACCACTGCGGTGAATATTAACCAAGATGCCAACCATGAAGAGACAAGCTGCGAGATTGGATCCACCGTAGCTAATAAAAGGAAGCGGCATTCCTTTATTAGGAAGCAAGGAAATTGTCATGCCTATATTAACAAGCGCTTGTAAGGAAATAAGAAAAAGCAGACCAAGCGCGAGGAGTTTTCCAAAACGATCTTGTGCGTTTGCAGCGATAAGGCCACCACAAAGCAAAATGAGAAGATAACAAAAAATTACGAGCCATGTTGCGCGTAACCCGAGTTCTTCGCCAATCATTGGAAAAATAAAATCGGTGTGTGCATAGGGAAGATAGAGCATTTTTTGACGACCTTCCCCCAATCCGAGGCCTTCAATGCCACCTGATCCAAAAGCAATCAAGGCTTGCCATTGCTGCAACCCCTTCCCAAGCTTATCTGATTCGGGGTGCAAAAATGTCATCATCCGTGCAGCTCGTTCCGGAATGAGATGAATAATTCCAAGCAGCCCTGCAATGCCTCCACCGAGCATCGGAAAAAGATAAATGCCCCGCGTACCACCCACAAACATCATCGCCAGAGCCGTTGTCCCAATCAAGGTTGTCGTTCCAAGATCGACTTCTGCCGCGATGAGTCCCATCGGAAGTGCTAGCAGAGCGAGGGGAAGCAGTAGTGTTTGAAAAAAATTATTTGGATCTGTTTTAATTTTCTCTCGTGAAAACCAAGCCGCCATAAAAAAAACAGCTGCAATTTTTCCCAACTCGCTTGGTTGAAAAACAGCTACGCGTACATTGAGCCAACGCCAGGAACCATTAATACGCATCCCAAGATGCGGAACAAAGCAGAGCGCCAACAAAACAAGCGCAACTCCAAAGCAAATTTTCCAAGTCCGTTGCCATAAGTGGTAATCAGTCAATGAGGTCACAACACAAGCAACCAATCCTATTCCAAGCCAGAGCAGCTGCCGTTTGACAAAATAATAAATGTCACCGTGGCTGTCTTGAGCAAAGGCGCTCGTGCTAAAAAGCATGACAATTCCTAACGCAACGAGCGCAACAACCGAAAGTAGCAGGAGATAGATGGAATTTCGTTGCATCTTTTATAGGAGATGAGAGATAGAAGCTAGAAATCTCCTATCTCCTAGTCTAAGGCCAATGCCGTTTAGTTAAAAAAATATGTATTGAATAAATTTTGTTCTTTTTGCCGTAGGCCTACTTACCTGTAGGCTGTAACCCTGTCACCTGAACCCCTTGCCGTTAACTTAATTCCTTAAGTTGACGGCACTGAGCCTAAGACTTATTTTTTTTTGCCGGTATTTTCAATTTCTGGCCGATTTGAATTTTACGAGGGTCGGTAATATTATTGATCTTCATCAGCGCGTCATAGCTCACATGAAACTTCTTTGCAATTTTGTAAGGATTGTCACCTTTAACAACCGTATACTCGCTGAGCGCAGGCTGCTCTCCATTTTCTACCGGCGTTGCTCCGGCCACAGGCATCGTTGTTGTACTCGACGCCGGTGGTGGTGGTTGTGGTCCGCCAGTCGTTGTTGTTGCTGATTGAGCAGCAACTGCTGTTGTTGCGGCTATAGGGGCTGTTGTCGGTGCTATCGCTCCAATTTTTGCTAGACCTGTTGGTGTTGTTTTAGCAGAGGCTGGAGGATTAGTTGTTGCTACTTTTGGAGAGGCAGGACTCATGGTCTGCTCATTATGAGCCGCTGAAGCTTCTGCAGAAGGCGGCGCAGAAGCCTCTGTTTTGTTAGTGGTGAGACTTTCAGAGGCGAGCGCAGAAGATTTTTTTGCATGATTGGCCTTCACTTTATTAAAAGCAAAAAGCCCACCAACGGCGATCACATGAAGCGCTAAGACTACCATGAAGGCGTGAGAGAGCTTCATGTTTGGTTCAGGTCCGTAATCATCATATTCGGTCTGATGATCCATAGTAGCTGCTTTTGCACGGAGGGTTTGCTTGCGACGCTGTGGTGATGATGATTTCATAAATAAAAGTAAGGAGTAATGAGTAATCGGTAATGGGTAATCGGTAATGAGTAATGAGTAATGAGTAATGAGTAATGAGTAATGAGTAATGGGCCCTACTCTTTACTCATCATAGCCTTGTATGAACAACGCCACTGCTTCTTTAAAAACCTCACCCCGTTCCACGTAGTCATGAAACATATCATAGGATGACGTTCCTGGTGAGAGTAAAATTGTGTCGCCTGCTACAGCAAAATTTCCAGCCATGGCAACAGCTTCCTGCAGGCTGGAAGCCTTGTCGCAAGGAAAGTCATGCCAATCGGCCGCAATTGCGTCACGCATTTCTCCAATGAGGATGGCATGTTTCACGCGTTGTTTTATGAGTGGAAAAATGGATTGAAAGGAGGAGCCTTTATTTTTTCCTCCAGCAATTAAGAGAATCGAATGTTCTTTCTCCACTGATAATAAGGCCTTTTCCATGGCATCCAACGTTGTCGCTTTCGAATCATTAATCCAAGTAACACCGTTATGTATAGCCACTAACTCACAGCGATGAGGCGGCGGGGTGTAGTCCATAACAGCTTTGGCCATCGTTTGTGGATCGACTTTAAAATAAACACCAACGGCAAAGGCAGCCATTAGATTTTCAGCATTATGAGCACCACGAAGATGGGTCTCACTCATGGTCAAGAGCGCTTCACCATGAAAGTAAATAGCATCACTGACAAAAGAAAAATCAGCACCACTCTCGGAAGCACTGAAGGTAAGATTCTTTACGCGCGATCCTTTGAGCGTGTGGGGATCAAAATTTTTAGGAACGACCACAAGGTCGCCTGCTGTTTGATTTCTAAAAATCCTCATCTTCGCGGCCCTATATTCCTCCATTGTATCGTAACGATCAAGATGATTAGGACTTAAATTAAGCCAAACAGCCACGTTGGCATGAAACAGATTCGTTGTCTCAAGCTGAAAGGAACTGACTTCTACGACGATGACGTCTAGTTTGCTACTCTTTTGCACAGCTTCCGAAAAGGAAAATCCAATGTTTCCACAAGCTATTGTACGCAAGCCTCCAGCCTCTAAAACGCGTGCCGTTAATTCCGTCGTTGTTGTTTTTCCATTACTTCCTGTGATGGCAACAATGGGACAATGGCAGGCAGAGTAAGCGAGTTCAATTTCTCCAATGAGTGGGATTTTTTTACTCGTGACATTGATTACAAGCGCTGATGTTTCCTCAATCCCAGGGCTGAGGATTGCCTGATCATAAAAATTTTTATCATCATCAGCTTCATCTCCAAGTAACACCGTCATCCCCTCACAGCGCAACAACTCCGCACGTTCTTGCAATGCCGTATTGCAATTACTATCAGCAACCGTCACAACAGCTCCAAGCTCCTTCAATAGACGCGCTGCAGCAAGACCGCTACGCCCAAGACCGAGAACAATAACATTTTTTGTTTGGTAATGTGTCATTAGATTTTAAAAATTTATTTGATAATAACTTCTTTGGTAAAAAGGCCACAGGCTAAGCGAAGCGCCTTAGCGCAGCTTCAACGTCCCAAGACCGATGATACCTAAAATAATAGCCATAATCCAAAACCGAACAGTCACTGTTGATTCCTTCCAACCACTCAATTCAAAATGATGGTGTAGGGGTGACATTTTAAAAATTCGACGACCCGTTGTTTGAAAGCTTGCTACTTGTAAAATCACCGAAAGAGCCTCTGCAACAAAAACTCCACCGATGATGATCAAGATCAACTCCTGTTTGCAGCTAATGGCAAGAACCCCAAGCATGCCCCCAATAGCAAGCGAGCCTGTGTCTCCCATAAACACACTCGCTGGAAAACAATTCCACCAGAGAAATCCTAACGCTGCACCAGCTAACGCCATGCTGACAACAGCAAGTTCACCGGAATAGGAGTTGTGTGGAATTTCTAAATAGGTCGCAATTTTGAGATTTCCTGCGACATAATTAAAAACGGCATAAGCAACAGCTGCTATCACCGTGCAGCCTGCAGCAAGCCCATCGAGACCATCCGTTAAATTAACAGCATTAGAACTACCAACAATAATGAGCAGATAAAACACAAAGGTGAGAACTCCAAGATGCGCAATTACTGGCTCTTTAAAAAAAGGAAGGTAGAGCTGCTGCGCTTGCGCAGCCAATGAAGGCATGAAACAAAAAAAGAGCGTCACAATAAGTGCCAGAAGCGTCTGTAATAAAAATTTTAACCGACTACTAATGCCAGCTGATTTTTTCTTCGTTACTTTAAGGTAATCATCAGCAAAACCGAGCGCACAGAGATAAGCAGCTGTAAAAAGCAAAATCCAAACCAAGGGATTCGTTGGACGGGCCCAAAACAAGCTAGAAAGGATCACGGCACCGATCAGCAACAATCCCCCCATCGTCGGCGTCCCTTCCTTTCTATGATGGAGCGTATTAAGTTCATGAACTTCATCAGCGGTACGAATCGGTTGACCTACTTTTAATTTGATAAGCCGTTTGATGACTATTTTTCCAAAAAAGAGACAGAGTAAAAAGGAGGTGAGACCAGCCCCCATGGCACGAAAGGAAATATATTGAAAAACATGAAATACTTTGGCCAATTCACTGGAATGAAGTACTTCGGTGAGTTGAGAAAGATAGTAGAGCATGTTAATAAATGTTGAGGGGTTGAGGGGTTGAGGGGTTAAAGAAGTTTAAAAGGAATGTTTTGTTGGTAAGCTAAAAATCTTTATTTTGATAACTGCAAATTTTTAAAAGATGAATCTTGTGAATAAAATTTTAATTGATGGCGATAGCGATTCTTCCAACCTCTCACCCCCTCAACCTTTCAACGCCTCAACGTTTTCGCAGAAAACATTGACGACTTCCTTAAGCTTGGCGGTAAGACTTCCCTTGACCAAAACCAGATCTCCTTCGCGCGCAACCGAAGAAAGCAGTTCTGCTGCTTCAGCATTGTCAGCAACTTCATAAATCATCTTCAATCCATGATCATGGGCGGAGCGAGCCAGTTCTGCTGTTTCATGTCCAACGGTAATTAAAATATCAAGAACGGCTGCTGCTGCTTTCCCAACACGCCGATAGGCTTCCAGCTCATAATTTCCCAATTCACCCATGCGTCCAAGAACGGCAACCCGTCTGCCTTGAATAACCATCTCCTTCATTGCAGCAAGATCTGCTTCCATCGATTCCACATTGGCATTGTAACTGGCATCCAAGAGCGTAATACCTTGCAAGTCATGTTTCATAAAACGACTTTTTGCAGCCTGAAGAGTACGCAAAGCCACTATTCCCTTTTCCAAAGAAACACCAGACTCTACTCCTGCAGCCAATGCCAATAACGAGTTACTGATCATATGCCGTCCAACCATTGGTAAAAAAGCAGCATACACTTTTCCTTGATAATGAATTTCAAAGTGACTTCCTGTAGCGCTCGAAACAATTTTTTCCGCACGGAGATCGCCACAACCAATACCGACAGAAACAATGCGCGCGGATGTTCGCTTTGCAAGCTGATCAAAAAAATGATCCCCTGCTGGTAAGATCGCAACACCTGAGGATGGCAGCAGAGCGAGGAGATCTCCTTTTTCTTGGGCAATGGCTTCGCGTGAACCGAGAAAACCGATGTGCGCTGTTCCAATATTAGTAATGATGGCAATGTCTGGTTTTCCTAACGCAGCTAGCGGTGCAATTTCACCTTGATGATTCATTCCAATTTCCCAGACAGCAACCTGATCCAAAACTGATGCAGCCAGAACCGTTAGGGGAAAACCGATATTATTATTATAATTTCCTTGAGTACTTGTAACGCGCAAGGAGCTTCTTAAGACGCAAGCTGTAAAATCTTTTGTTGTCGTTTTGCCGCTGCTTCCGGTGAGCATGATCGAGCGAAGTGAAAGACGCTCACGCCAACTCGCAGCTAAACTTGCAAGCGCTTGCAAGCTGTTGGTTGTTTTCAAAACTCCAAACTCAGAATCCAAATTTGAAGGAATTTTTCCATCAGAAAGTGCCGCTATGGCTCCTTTTTCTGCAGCTTCACCAATGAAATCACTTCCATCAAATTGTTCCCCCCTCAAGGCAACATATAACGAGCCTGCTTTTAATTGACGCGTGTCATGCGACACAGCTTCCACCATGCGCGAAGGATCACCGGCAATAAGCTCAGCACCGCACATCGAAGCAATAGTAGAGAGATTTTGTGGATCCATTTAAAATTTAATTATTCTTCTGCATTACCTCCCTAATCGCTCGTTTGGCCACAAGCACGTCATTAAATGGTAAACAAACACCGTTAATTTCTTGATAAGCTTCATGTCCTTTTCCTGCAATAAGAACGATATCATTGGGAGCAGCAGACTCTATTGCCTTATAAATAGCAGCTTCGCGATCGACGATACCTTGATGATTTTTTTTCTGAAAACCACGCATCGCTTCTCTGATAATGGCATCAGGATTTTCGCTACGTGGATTATCACTGGTAATAATAATTTCATCAGCATACATCTCGGCAGCAGCAGCCATCATCGGCCGCTTGGCGCGATCACGATCTCCGCCACATCCAAAGACAACAATCAATCGACTAGGTTGAAGTTGACGAAGCGAGCGCAAAACATTCTCTAGTGCATCGGGCGTATGAGCGTAGTCGACAAAAATTTGAAAATTGGTTTGGTCGGAAACACGCTGTAGGCGCCCTGGCACTTGCGGTGCCGTTGCTAACGCTTTGATAGCACGTCGTAGCTCTAGCCCCATCGAGGTTGCAGAAGCAAGCGCTCCTAACACATTATACACATTAAAAAGTCCAATAAGCGGTGAACGCACAAGATAACTTCTTCCACGCGCATCGAGGCGGAAAGTTGTTCCTGTTCCACTATAGCGAATATCGCTTGCGCGAAAATCGGCATTACTTGATTGGCCAAAGGTCAATCTGGAAAGACCCACAGGCAGACGATCCAATAAAATTCGTCCGTAACGATCATCGCTATTGATGATTGCACGTCCACGTTTTTTTGTCTGCTTTGCGAGGTTTTCAAAAAGGAGCTTCTTCGCATTAAAATAAGCCTCCATAGAACCATGATAATCAAGGTGGTCTTGCGTCAGATTGGTAAAAATAGCGACATCAAATTCTATGGCACGAACACGTTCTTGAATAATGGCATGACTGGAAGCTTCCATGGCAAGAGCCTTAAAGCCACCATCACGCATGGTCTGCATCATTTTTTGAAGATCGGTTGACTCAGGCGTTGTGCGTGGGGCTTCCATGCTCATGCCTGGCAAAACATACCCAACCGTTCCTATAAGACCACAGGCTCTTCCATTTGCTTCACAGAGATGACGCACAAGATAACTTGTGGTTGTTTTTCCATTCGTACCCGTAATGCCGCAGAGTGCTAAGGAAAAACTTGGATGTTCATAAAATGAGGCGGCTAGCTCGGCCATGGCAATACGTGCATCAGAGACAAGAATAACAGGAACACTGAGCTCACTAATCTGTTCTTGCGCGACAACAGCGACCGCTCCGCGAGCAGTGGCATCTTGTGCAAAAGAAGCTCCGCGTGCATGCGCGCCTGGAAGCGCAAAAAAAAGCGAACCCGATAGTGCTTGACGTGAATCGTAACAAAGATCGGTGATCTCGACTTTGGAAAGATCAAGGATAGCTCCAGAAATCGAGAGGATGTTTGTTTGAGTGATAAGTTGGTCGAGTTTCATGATTGGGAAATTGAGCAGATAAAGTCGCGACTAATTTATTTAGGCGTTAATGTTTCGGTAGGAATCATGTCTAGATAACGCATCGAGGCCTCAGCGATTTTTGAAAAAATAGGAGCAGCAATGAGTCCCCCAAAATTCTGATTACTAGAAACACGTGCGTCATCAATAACAACTAAACCAACAAGACGCGGATTTTCTGCAGGAAGATAACCAGCAAAAGAAACAATGTAGTGATCTTCTAAATAACCACCGTGCGGATTTATTTTTTCAGCAGTTCCTGTTTTTCCAGCAACTGTAAATCCATTGACTTTAGCGTGGGCTCCTGTTCCACGCTCAGAGACAACATCGCTTAACGCTTCATTAATCGTCTTTGCAACCTTCGAAGAGATGACTTCCCGACGCACGAGAGGCTCAGATGTTCCGCTTCCTTCACCATGATTAATCACAATTTGTGGCATCATTAATCTTCCACCATTAGCTACAATAGCCATAGCCATAATAACTTGCAAGGGCGTTACAGCCACGGAATGCCCCATCGCCATGCGTGTGATCGTTAGCTTATCCCAACGTGATGGAGGATTGACGAGACCTGAGATTTCGCCAGGCAGCTGAATTTTTGTTTTCTCTCCAAAACCAAATCGCCGCACATATTCATAATATTTTGCATCTCCCATTTTGAGCGCAATCTTTGCAGCACCAATATTGGAAGAATGCACCAAAATATCTTTTACTGAAAGATCTCCGAAGTAGTCACCATGGGCATCTTTAAGAAATTTTCCGCCATAAAAAAAACGTCCATGCTCACAAAAGAAAGTGCTATTTCCATTGACGATTCCTTCATTCATTGCACCGGAAGTAACGACGATTTTAAAAACAGAGCCTGGCTCATACATATCGGTAATTGCTCGATTACGAAGCTGCTCAGCATTGGCATCACTATAATGATTGGGATCGTAATTCGGGCGACTAGCCATTGCTAAAATTTGACCTGTCATCGGATCCTCTAAAATAGCCATCGCGCCAGCGGGATGATAAATTTCCACTGCGGTATCGAGTTCTTTTTCCACGATCGCTTGCAGACCCATGTCGATCGTCAAATGAATGTTAGCACCATTTTCTGCAGGCTGCTCTTGTCCGCGATAAAGAACAATTTCAAGACCTTTGCGATCATGTTCAATATGACGATAGCCATCATGCCCTGAAAGCTCTTGATCAAGCGCACGCTCAATTCCATCAATACCGTGAGCTGTATGATCAACAAAACCAAGCACATGACAAAGCATTTTCCCATTCGGATAAATCCGCTCTGTTCCTGCTTGCAAATAGAGTCCTTGAAGTTTTGCCACATCTAATGACTTGATCATCGAAGTGGCATCAAGCTCCGAGACGCCTGTGCGTATCACAACGTAGGGCCGCTTTGTTGTTAGTTTTTCGGCTAATTCTTTTTCTGACATTCCAAGAAAAGGAGCAGCACAATGCGCAACTACTAATGGATCCTTGATATGCGTCCCATCAGCATAAACCGTACGTACGGGAACATTCACCGCAAGAGCTTCTCCATGACGATCAAAAATATTTCCCCGTTCCGCGATAATCGGTTGTTTAACGCCATGTTTCTCGGAGGCTAGCTTCAAAAATTTTTCATGCCCTCCAACTTGAATATTGATCAAACGAAAAGCATAAAAAGTAAAAAGAAGGGCAAGGAACGAGCAAGCAATACCAATGCGATTTCCTATTTTTTTCACGGTGATGAGTTAACCTAAAAACGTGAATAAAAATGAGAAAGTTGGCGTAAGGACTTGGATTTGAAACTTAGTTGTTCTAAAGCTGCGGCTAACCTGCACGGTTAGTGAGGCTTTAGAACGAACAGTTCCAGGCCGACTACATTGCGTTAAATTTTTTATTTTCATTCACGTTTTTAGGTTAATGTTCATTCGTGACCAGTATAGGAAAGCGATGCCGTACGAACCACCTTGTCATCTTGTGAAGCTGCAGCAGGAGTAATGCGTGCAATAGCAGTCTCAGGAATCTGCACGAGATCTAAATATTTTTCTCCCAGCTGTCGCTGAAGGGCCCCACGCGAAGTCAAAGCCATTACTTTGGCAACTAAAGCATCATTATGAGCGCGAAGATCAACAAGTTTTTGTTCAACTAGACGTGTCTGTTCACCTAAGGCATGTTGCTGATTTTTTAAATAAACAAAAAAGAGACCTGCTAATCCAATCACAAAGAAAATAATGAGCCACTGCGCAAGAAGTGGCACCTCAATAGAGTTATTGGCCTTGCGACGATTGTTAGAGATTTTACGAAAGTTATTCATCTGACGAAGCGGCTGCAGCCGCTATTAAAATGTTAAAGAGTTGAAGAGTTAAAATGTTAAAATGTTTGAAAGAATTTTAATTCGTAAATTTTTTTAAGAGTATGATGAAAACCTCTGCTTAAGAGGGTTTTGATTTATATAAAATTCAAAATAATTTTTAGTGATACGCCTGCTCTCTTTTAAAAATGGACATCGTGGAAAACGTTTTAAACTTTTCAACCCCTCAACTTTTCAACCCCTCAATTTTTTCCGCCATACGTAATCGCGCGCTACGTGACCGAGGATTGCTAGCAACTTCCTCTTCTTGCGCCACGAGAGACCATGGGGAAGGCAATGTAAAAAGCCTCTCAGAATTTATTTTAGGAGCGGGCCATGTTGGATCATCGATTTCTGGTGCTGCATATTTTTTAAAAAACTGCTTAACGATGCGATCCTCTAATGAGTGAAAAGTAATGATGGCAAAACGTCCTTGAGGTACTAACAGTCTCGAAAAAAGAGGAAGAGCACGTTCCAATGATGCAATTTCTTCATTGACGGTAATGCGCAATGCTTGAAAAATTTTTGTCGCAGGATGCCGTGGCCCTGGACGTATACCAGAAGCAACAAGCGAGGCTAACTGGGTTGTTGTCTTGATGGGACGTTGGTGCCGTTCGCGCACAATGCGCGTAGCCATTGCTACAGCACGCGGCTCATTTCCATACTGACGAAAAATATGGACCAGTTCACTAAGTTCAGCAGTATTGACAATATCGGCGGCGGTTTGATCAGAGGATCCCATGCGCATATCCAAGGGACCTTCTCGCTGAAACGAGAAGCCTCGCTCAGGGGTATCAAGCTGATGAGAAGAAACTCCGAGATCAAGTAAGATGCCATCAACTTTTTCAATACCTTGCCTTGCTAGTTGAGGTAACGCTTCTGCATAGTTGCTCTGAAAACAAGAAAACCGATCTCCAAATCTTGCTAATCGATTACGTGCATGTGCAAGCGCCTCCGGATCTCGATCACATCCAACGATGGTAGCACCTGCTTGTAAGAGTAATTCTGCATGACCTCCTCCACCAAGAGTGCCATCAAAAAAAAGAGCACCATTTTTTGGTTTTAAAAAATCAATAACTTCTTTTGCAAGAACAGGTTGATGAGAAAAAACCTTTGGCCCTACCTCACCTGTTGCAGGAGGAGAAGCGTGCCGAAAAGAAGAGGGAAGAAGGTCCATGAAAGTCATTGGGGCATTTCAGGTTAAAGACCAATCAGCTCAGCAACCTCACAGAAGCAAGCATGTTCTTCTTTTGCAACAACACCCCAGCATTTTGAATTCCAAATTTCAAAACGACTTCGACTTCCTACCAGAACAATATTCCCGCTTAAATTAAGTGGGCAGCATTGTTCATCAGCAAAAAGAATCCTTCCTTGGGCATCAGCTGAAACAGCACGGGCTTGACTATAAAATTGTCGAATCGCTTTGCGTTTACTTGCTGGAGAAGCAGTACTCTGATTAATACGCTCTTCCATTTGGTTAAATTCTCCTGAAGGCATAACAATCAAACATTCTCCCGTAGGATTTGGAATGGCATGAAAGTCATTAGTACCTTTCCCCAACCACGCCGCAGGAATTGTCACACGGTTTTTCGCATCCATAACACGTTCAAACGTGCCTGCATAAACAATAGAATGAGAGTTGAGGGAAGACATTTTAAAAGGATCAATTTTAAGTGAAACCACTCTGTTCCACAATGCCCCACTTTTTCCCACCATCTACCATTAATGTCAACTTCAAAAACATAATAATATATTGCACACTCCTTAATTTTTGATACGATTTAGCAACCAAACAATTCTAAATTTTGACAACTATGTACCAACAATCATCCCTTAAATTCTCTACTGCCGGATTATTAACACTCCTTACATCTGCTGCCCTGCTAGCCACAGCACCAACTCCTGAGATGCT
>JBIRBD010000043.1:0-13073 GCA_044326465.1 Chthoniobacterales bacterium | reverse complement strand
CAAAAAAATTGGCTCTCACCGCTGTTATGCATAAACTCATTATTTATCTCAACAGCCTCTTAAAAAATCCTGATATTTCTGTTGCAATTTAACACTGTTACTAAAAACGGCAATGGCTCGTTATAAATTAGCGCAATATGCTCAGCCTCAAAATGATTTTTCAACCGGCTTACGTACCTTCCAGGTATGCTTCGCCGTTTTAAAAATCATTTTTAGACCAAGCCTTTACACTAATTTATTAACTCCTATCACCGTTTTTAGGCCGATTATGAATCAAGCCCTGTTGAATAAAACACTCAACAAATATGGATTCATTACACCATGGGACTTCGCGGAAAGAGGCAGATAATCTCCGCCCCATCCGATCGTTTAGGGTGTAGCGTTGTTTATTCTTTATTTACTACGGCTTTCATTTTTTCTGGATCGCTGAACGGGTACAAATTTTAGAGCCTGGATTAGTTCCTATTCCGCTCGCGTGAACGGGTACCCACGATCCATTACCGTTTTTTTAAATGTCCTTAGCTTTTGAGCTCAAGCAATACCTTCTCCATAACCTCGCTTGTGCGTGCGATCGCCTCATGAGTGTGTGCAAGACTGATAAAACCAGCTTCAAATTGCGATGGTGCAAAATAAACTCCGCGTTCAAGGCAGCCTTGGAAAAAGCGTGCAAATTTTTTGGTGTCGCTTTTTTTCGCATCCGACAAATTGCGAACAGGACCTTCTGTAAAATAGAGGCAGAACATCGAGCCGATACGATGGAATGTAAGTGGCTTGTTCTCAATGATATCGCGAACATTTTTCTCAAAGAGTGCACCAATTTTTTCTAGCTCATTCCAGCCATCACGATGTTCCACGTCCCCGTTCATGCCATTGGCCTGCACCTTGTTAGGGGATTGTCCTTCATGAGAGTCTAAAGACTCTAATGAAGGTGGAAATTTTATTTTTTCTAGGCTGCTGAACGGGCACCGTTCCATTTCGTGAAGTTGGGCGAGTCCTGCAGCCATGGCTAGTGGATTTCCAGAAAGTGTACCAGCCTGATAAACAGGGCCTGTTGGGGCGAGCTGATCCATTACATCAGCACGTCCACCAAAAGCACCAACAGGAAGACCTCCACCAATGACTTTGCCGAGGGCCGTCAGATCAGGAGTGATGCCGTAAATTTCTTGAGCTCCACCTGGAGCCAAACGAAAGCCGGTCATCACTTCATCAAAAATGAGAAGCGCTCCGTAATTTTTGCAGAGTGCTTGTAATCCTTCGAAAAACCCTGGTTCTGGAAGATAGAGACCTGCATTAGCTGGTACTGGTTCTAAAATAATAGCTGCAATTTCGTGGCCCTGTTTTTCAAAAACTTGTTCGACAGCAGCAAGGTTATTAAAGGGAAGTGTTGTCGTCAGTGCTGCCAATGCCGCTGGGACGCCCGCGCTATCAGGATGGCCGAAGGTGAGGGCGCCACTTCCTGCTTTGACTAAGAGCGAGTCGACATGCCCATGGTAGCAACCTTCAAATTTAATAATCCGATCGCGGCCTGTGTAGCCACGCGCCAAGCGGATACAGGACATCGTTGCCTCGGTTCCGCTGTTGACCATGCGTACTTTTTTTATTGAAGGAACCATGCGGCAAATAGTTTGAGCCATTTCCACTTCGAGTGGATTGGGAATGCCAAAACTCAGGCCTCGTCCCGCAGCCTCGCGTACTGCTTCGATGACAACAGCCGGCGCATGTCCTAAAATAGCTGGCCCCCAGGTACCAACGTAATCAATGAGCTCTTCATCATCGACCGTGCGAATCATGCATCCTGCAGCCGATTTCACAAAAAAAGGAGAACCACCCACCGCGCGAAATGCGCGCACCGGAGAATTAACGCCACCGGGGATGTAGCTTAGAGCTTCATTCCAGAGGAGTTGGGATTGATGACTAGAATTCACAGGGATGAAAAATAATGAGGATTTTTGATGAAATCTATTTAAAGAAAAATATTTTTTGTTAGTCTGTTCGTGAGTATCAGCTTTGGCTACTCCAAAAACAAAAAATCTCCAATAAGAGCCAACCTTCTCAGAAAAGCGCTGTGAAATTTTTCTTACTCAAAAAAGAGAAATAAAATCTTAGGCTTTGGCTTTTTCTAATCACGAATGAAAAACCAACCTCTCACGATATTTCTGTTCCTCTGCCTGCTCGCGTCATACGGCTTTTTCACGTACGCGCATGGGCAGACGAGCGTAGTGACCGCCGCGGAGTATTGTGATTTTCTAAATCAAAACGCAGCGAGCGATCCAGATAACCTCTTTGATGAAAAAATGGAAGCCAACCCGGAGACGGCCTGCGTTGTGCGTCTTGGGACGCCTGGAAAATATTATTATCAAGTGATCGCAGGGAGAGGAAATTTTCCTGTGATGTATGTGAATGATCTCGGTAAAGAAAAATACTGCACAGAGAAAGATAATATTATTTCTAATGACGATGAAGATTGTGATGGCTCGCTGAAGTCTAATCTAAGAGGCTTTGCAGTTGATGGACCGGCAAGTGCAATATTGACGTTCGCCTCGGCTCCTATCTCCCATCTCCAATCTTCTATCTCCTTAATCAGTGAGGCAGCAGGCATCGTTGCATTGATAGCTTTTGGCTCAGCTTTTGTTACACTTGGTGACTTTCGAGAGGCTCTTGCTGATCCTGCTAACGCTGGAGCGGAACGCTTGATTGTTATGCATGATGCTGAAGGGAATAATGTGATTAGAGCACAAGCTGCTAGAAACGGAGCTTCAGCCCGAAGTCAAAATATAGAAATCATTGATCATCTTAGAACAGCACTTGAATCTGAACATTCACAAGAAGCTGCTAGCACATTTATTGCGGCAGAGATCCCTGCGCTTAGTCTTCTCCATGAGCGCTCTTCACGTTTAGGCATTGAGAGACTTCAGCGTATTCTTGCTGCAGCTGGTTATCTTAGGAGAGCTATTGCTTCCAATGAAGTAAACGAAAGTGAGCACTCAATAACTGCTATTTCTTCTGATCCTGTTATTGAGAAAGTATCATCCGTTAAAAAGGCGTCATCTGTTAAAACACCAGACTTGGTTTTTCAAGCATTGGCTGGAGTTTTAAGATGGAGGAAAAATGAATGCCTCCCCTTTAATTCGTATACAAAAATGCCAGGAAAATATTTTCAATTGAGCTCAGAATTTCCTATCGCTCAGCGGCTAGTTGCCTATATCGAAGAATGTTATCGCAACGCTGAAGATAAAAAAGCTCCGATCCCTCTTAATTCATTTCATCTCGCTGCGATTGATCGAATGGAGGAAGCGTTGAAATTAAGAGTTGAGGCAATGAGACAAACTGAAAATACCGATGTGGCAATTCGTTTAGAACAGGCTGCTTCTAGGCAAGAAAAGGCAGCTGCGTGTATCATTAAAGCTCTTGTTAATCAGCGAGCTGGAGATTCTTTAAGAGCTCAACGATGGGCTTCTCTTGGCGAAGCAATGATAAGTAATAATAAAGATCTAGCTGATCTTGGGATTAAAGCAGCAAAAGCAAAAATAAATTATAGAAATAGAGAAGATATAGTTGAGCTTTGGGCGAATGCGATAACAGCCATGACTTCTGGCAATCATCAGTTATCTGATCTTTGGACTAAAACAGCTATGGGAATGGAAAAAAGTGTTATCTACCGATATAGAGGAGATAGACTTTATAAAAAGACCCTGTCTGCTTATCAGACCAATCAAGGACCTAAATATTATTATAATGATACGGTGCGAGAGCTATTGTTATTTCAGCCAAATCTAGCCGAACAACGACAGATTGCTTATCCATTAGCTAAAGAACCAAAACTATCACTATCCGCGCGATTAAAACAAAAACAACTAGAACTAGATAGACTTAGATGCCGATTTTTTGGATATTTTGGATTTGACACTAGCTATAATCGCGATAGGGATAAGGCACTAGCACCCTTATTATTAAGCGATTTCCATAGCAACGAAGCGATGGAATTACTTGATGAGATTGAAGCGTATCACTCAGCTAACAAGGCAAGAAAACTGTTATATGATGAAGCTGATCTTGCAGAGAGTGCTTCTTATAGGTTAATTGCTGCTCTTAAAGCTGGTTTAACTCACACTTCTGATGAAGTTCAAGATTGTCTGTCAATTCTGCGGTCTCTTAAACCTGATTTTAAAGCTTGTCGGAGAGCCACGTAGAAGAGGCGTGTTTTTAAACCACGGGCAGTGATCTTTATGAGGAATGATGAGTTGTATTAAATGAGTCGGTGCAACTGATATTCTACTTTTCTTCCAGCTTGCGCATTGACTCAAAAGTCATGACACCGAAGTGATATTGTTGTTTGTAAATATTGTTGAATACTATAGCTGTTTACCTTTAAGTTAGGATTCTTGAAAAGCATATAGAGCGGCTTTATAAATACTAGCTTCGGCTCCGATAGGACGCGCTCTAGATAAGGGCCAAAGCTAGGTTAGTAACCGTTCAGTCCCCCTGCTGCGCAGGGCGACGGGAGTAAAGATAGCAGTTTAGTTGAGTGCGTCTAGACAAGTGACGCCCTAAAAACAGCAATGGCTCGTTATAAACTAGCGCAATATGCTCAGCCTCAAAATGATCTTTCAACCGGATCACGTACCTTACAGGGTATCTTTGCCTTTTTAAAAATTATTTTTAGACCAAGCCCTTACGCCAATTTATTAACTTCGTCTTCCATTCATTTCTACCTGTTCATCAATATAATAGAGCTCGACAAGGCGCTCTTTTTCTGCTTGATGTAGCAGATGCAAAACCCCAAGAGCCTTTCCTTATTGACCTCAGAACAAAATTCTCAACGCATTATTACCGAGACTGATGATCCTTGGAAACAAGCGCTTAATCTTTTCTTTAAGCCATTCATCGAATTATGCCTACCTCATTTTACGAGTCGTATTGATTGGTCAAAAGGATACGAGTCGTTAAGTACGGAACTGCATGAGATTTTTCCTGATTCTAAAAAAGGAAAACGTATTTCAGATATGCTCTTCAAAGTTTTTTTAAATAATGGAAAAGAGCAAAAAATTTTAATTCACTTAGAAATCCAAGGACAAAAGCAGGCAGGCTTTCCTCATAGGATGTACGTCTACAACTATCGAAGTTATGACAAGCACAAGCGTCAAGATCCTGTTATTAGCGTTGCACTTCTTCTCGATGAAAAGAATTCATGGCGGCCTGATTGCTTTGAGATGATTGATCCTTTTTTAGAAAAGCCGTATCTCCAGTTCAGCTATCACGTTGTTAAATTTTTAGATTACGCTGAGAAAAAACAAGAGCTACAGCAGCAGAAAAATATTTTTTCCATTATTATTCTTGCTCAATTGGCGGTGATGGAAGGTAAAAAGAATCCAGACCAAAAACTTAAAAATAAATTAGCTTTGACAAGAGAGCTGTATCAACGGGGATTAAAAAAAGAAGAAATTTCGCAATTGTTTGTGTTGGTGGATTGGCTTATAAAATTACCTGAGGATCTTATGATAACGTATAAAAAACAAGTTAAAGAAACCGCTGAAGAGGAAGGATGGGATCAATGGGATCCTGTCTACGTCAGCACGTTTGAACAAGTCGCTAAAATTGAAGCGCGAGAAGAAGGGATCAAAGCACGTCAAGAAGGTCTCCAAGAAGGTCTCCAAGAAGGCCGCCAAGAAGGCCGCCAAGAAGGCCAGTCCTCTTTGCTCTCAAAACTGCTTAATTATCGCTTTCCGCGTGCTGTCACCGCAAAATATCTTGAGCTCATCAATAATGCTGATGGAGAGACTCTTTCCACCTGGGGAGAAAGACTCATGGAGGCAACGAGCATTGAAGAAGTTTTTTCAGGAAGACCTTTACGTGGCTAGGGATTAGCCCTCCCTGCAAAACATCCATTCCGGCCTGCTAAACGGATACGAGTTAACGCCACGGGAAATGTAGCGTAGGGCTTCGTATCAGAGATATTGGTATGTACCCGTTCACTTAAACGACTGGCTTCCTCTGTAGGGCATTGTCCTTTTGTAGAACTAAAGATTCTGCAAAAAGTGGAATTTTCGTATTCTCCGGGCAGCTGAACGCGTACGTTGGGATAGACTCATGAAAGCTCTAGCATTCTCCTGATTGGAATTTCAGCACGTTCACGAATATCTTCTGGGAGTAAAATTTCTGGCTTTAAATCGCGAAGGCAGAGGTAGAGTTTTTCAAGTGTATTCATTTTCATGAACCGACACTCAGCACAAGCGCAATGGTCGGTCGGTCCAGGAATGAAGAGTTTATCAGGAATTTCGCGACGTAAGCGATGGAGCATCCCTTCTTCCGTAACGATGATAAAAGTTGTTACTGGCGATTCTTTGCAGTAGCCGATCATTTTTTCGGTAGAGCAGACAACATCAGCGAGCAAGCGCACCGCGTAAGGGCATTCCGGATGAGCCACCAGTTTGGCCTCGGGATGTTGTTCACGAATGCGATTGATGCTGTCACGCGTGAAGGCGATGTGGACATGGCAATTTCCTTTCCAAAGCTCCATAGGACGTCCTGTTTGTTCGATGACCCATGCACCGAGGTTTTGATCAGGTGCAAAAAGAATGTTGCGATCAAGAGGAATGCTCTCCACGATTTTTACTGCATTACCACTCGTGCAGATGACATCAGAGAGTGCTTTAATGCCGGCGCTACAATTGATATAGGAGACAACATAGTAGTTTTTGTTGGCATGCTCTTTTAAATAATTCGCGAGATCTTCTGCAGAACAAGAATCTGCAAGCGAGCAACCTGCTTCGAGATCAGGCAGCACCACTTTTTTTGTAGGATTGAGAATTTTTGCAGTCTCTCCCATAAAATGAACGCCACAAAAAGCAATCACTGCTGCATCTGTCTTCGCCGCTTCAATGCTCAGGCCTAGTGAGTCACCGACGTAGTCAGCGATTTCTTGAATAGAGGCACATTGGTAATTATGAGCGAGAATGACGGCGTTGCGCTCGTGTTTAAGACGCTGGATTTCAGTAACTAAATTCATATGTTATTCATTTATTTTGCGTAACCAACCTATAGCCAAAAACCTTATAATTAGGAAAAAATAATTTGTCTTTATGATAGATCGCTTCGTTTTCATTTAACTCGCAGCTGCCCAGCAGCTCGTCCTTCGGGTTGCCTTACGCGAATTCATACAACCGCCTCCCGGCAGGCTGTATTCTCACATTACCAAAATTTAAACTACGTTGGTAGTTACGTTTTTTTCTTGCTTAAACTTAAACTTCTAACTTCAACTGCTGTGAAGCAATGAGCTGTCTTAAGATGAAAGGTAGGATTCCTCCATGGAGGTAATAATCAATTTCAATGGCGGTATCGATGCGGAGCTTAACCGGAATTTCTTCGTACTCTGTATTTTTGCGCGTGATGCGAAGTATTAATTCTTGAGCCGGCTTTATTTTTTCGGAAAGGCCGAGGATGTCGTAGGTCTCCGTGCCATCAAGTTGCAGTGAGGCTGCACTAGTTCCTTCTAAAAACTGAAGAGGTAACACTCCCATGCCAACAAGGTTGGAGCGATGGATGCGCTCGTAGCTGCTTGCCACAACTGCACGCACGCCGAGAAGTTGTGTTCCCTTTGCTGCCCAATCACGACTGCTGCCCGTTCCATACTCTTGGCCAGCAATGATGATGAGTGGTATTTGTTCTTTTGCATAACGAGCAGCGGCATCAAAAATCGCGAGCCGTTCGCCGCTTGGTTGATGCACTGTTTCCCCACCTTCTACGCCAGGTAGCATCAGGTTTTTAATGCGTACGTTAGCAAATGTTCCGCGGGTCATCACGCGATCGTTGCCACGACGACTGCCGTAGCTATTAAAATCTTTAAGCGTAATTCCTTGCTCTATTAAGTACTCTCCGGCGGGTGATTGTTGTTTAATCGCACCAGCAGGTGAGATGTGATCGGTGGTGATAGAATTACCAAAGATCGCAAGTGCCCGTGCTTGCTCGATCATACGTAAGGGTGTAGGTGTTAGCTCAAAATTTTCAAAAAATGAAGGCTCTTGAATGTAGGTGTTTTTTTCATTCCAGTTGTAGGTTTCAGCAATTGTCGATGAAATTTGATTCCAGGCAGGATTTTGATCTGCGAAGTTGGTGTAAAGTTTTTGAAAAACTTCTGGCGAAAGAGCATTGCGTAAGACGTCGCGAACTTCTTCATTGCTGGGCCAAATATCGCGAAGGAAAATAGCTTTGTTGTTTTTTCCAATGGCGACAGGCTCGTGTTCAAAATCAATATTTACACGGCCTGCCAATGCAAAGGCAACAACGAGCGGCGGCGACATGAGAAAATTAGCCTTAATGGAGGGATGAACGCGGGCTTCAAAATTACGATTGCCGGAAAGTACCGCTGCGGTAACAAGGTCGTGCTTGATGATCGCCTCTTCAATTTCAGGATGTAGTGGGCCAGAGTTTCCAATACAAGTCGTACAGCCATAGCCGACCGTTTGAAATCCAAGTTGATCAAGTGATTGTTGCAGTCCTGTTTTTTCAAGATAGTTGGTCACGACGCGGGAGCCTGGTGCAAGGGATGTTTTGACATTGCAAGGAACTTGTAATCCCAAGGCAAGAGCTTTCTTAGCAAGAAGCCCTGCTGCCAACATTACTGTGGGATTACTCGTATTAGTACAGCTAGTAATTGCTGCAATGAGGACGCTGCCATGGCCAATGTGATTACATTTTTCATGAAAAGGAGATTCTGGAAGAGCCTCAATAGCATCTGGTGTAGGACGATCAGAAATCATCTCTTGCTCATCACAAGAGAGTCCAACGTGATGGCCAGGGAGTTTGATGCGATGAGTAAGTTCTGATTTTGTTTTTCCATAGCCCCCATCCGCAATGTTTTTTGAGAGGAGCTCTTCAAATGTTGTTTTTAAATTTTTTAGATTAATCCGATCTTGAGGGCGCTTAGGGCCTGCCACACCAGGCTCAACCTTGCTCAAATCTAAAGAGAGATTAACGCTGTAATCGATTTGTCCAGGCTGAGGCATGCCAAAGAGACCTTGCGCTTTAAAATAATTTTCAAAGGCGCTGCACTGTTCAGGAGTGCGTCCCGTTGCCGCCATGTACGCAATAGATTCTTCATCGACGGGAAAAATTCCCATCGTGGCACCATATTCAGGCGCCATATTCCCAATCGTCGCACGATCAGGAAGGGGTAATGAAGCAGCACCTTCGCCATAAAACTCTACAAATTTTCCAACGACTTTTGCAGCGCGTAACATCTGCGTGAGATGCAAGGTGAGATCTGTTGCGGTGACCCCTTCCGAAAGTTTTCCGCTGAGGTGTACGCCGACAACTTCCGGTGTTAAAAAATAAACAGGCTGTCCAAGCATTCCTGCCTCAGCCTCAATGCCACCAACACCCCATCCGACAATGCCGAGACCATTGATCATCGTCGTGTGAGAATCAGTTCCGACGAGTGTATCGGGGTAATAAATATCAGCTTCTGTGCTCGAAGTATGAAGAACACCTTTTGCCAAATACTCAAGATTGACTTGATGACAAATACCAATGCCTGGCGGGATGATGCCAAAGGTTTTAAAGGCCTGTTGTCCCCATTTGAGAAATTCGTAACGCTCACGGTTGCGTTGAAATTCAATTTCTAAATTGAGACTCATGGCATCACTGCGGCCGTAATAATCAACTTGCACGGAGTGATCAATGACAAGATCTACAGGAACTAACGGTTCAACAAGGTCAGCTTTTGCACCGAGTTTGATGGCTGCGTTGCGCATCGATGCAAGATCAACAAGCAATGGAACGCCGGTAAAATCTTGCAACAGTACACGGGCTACAACGAAAGGAATTTCTTCTGCTGCAGGCTTGCTGGCATTCCAGTCCGCTAATTGCTCAACATCTTTTTTTGTTATTTTATGACCGTCACAGTTTCTTAACACGGATTCCAAAACAACACGAATGCTAAAAGGTAAACGTGAAATCGCACCAACGCCCATTTTTTCTAACTCTGGAAGCGAGTAGAAAAGACCCTTTTTGGAGGAGGTGACATCAAAACTGCGCAGGACGTTGAAGAGATCGATTGGATTGTTCATAGAAATCGGAAAGTTATTTTAAAAAGAAATGGCTGCAGAATGAATGATCGGAAATAGTCACAAAGACACAAAGAAAGTGGAGGGAAAAATCTTTGTGTTTTTCTCTGTTCTTTGTGGCTATTGCTTCTTCTGTTTTTTGTTAGGCCAACTTGGCAAGACAGGCCTTAATTTCATCAAAGTTCGGAAGCTGTTTGGGATCATCATGTGTTTCGCTATATTGAATGACACCTGCACGATCGATGACAAAGGCAGAACGTTTTGGTACACCACTCATGCCAAGGCCAATGGCAGGAAGAAAGCTTTCGTACGCGATACCATAAGCATTAGCTACATGATGTTCATAATCGCTGAGGAGAGTGATGTTGATCTTTTCTTTAATTCTCCAGGCTTCTTGCGCAAAAGGATTGTCCCCACTAATGCCATAGACGGTCGCCTTTAAATCAGCATAGGCATTGAGTTCAGAGGTCACAGAACACATTTCTTCGGTGCAGACTCCGGTGAAAGCCATTGGAAAAAAAAGAAGTACAATATTATTTTTTTTAACTTCTTCACTGAGGGTGATGCGCTCAATGCCATCAGCTGTTTTTGAAGAGAGTGTAAAATCAGGGGCTGATTGTCCAATGGTGAGTGATGGTGAAGACATAATGATTTGGTGTGTTGATTGGAGATGTCGGATTCAATAGAGTGTGATGAGTATAAATTTTTACAAAGAAATAAAAACTGATTTTTTCATGAATGATTTAATATCTATTTGTCGCAAGCGTCTCAAAAATTTTGGCTATGCTCTGCATGGCATTTTCTTTTTTATTAAGAGAGAGCCCAACGCTAAGTTTTATCTGGTAATGACGATCGTGCTGCCGGTTGTTGGTTTTTATTGTCACCTTCGACGGAGCGAATGGATCGCGTTAGTTTTTGCTGGTAGCCTTGTCTGGATGGCAGAGGCGCTTAATACCGGAATCGAATTGCTTGGTGATGAAATCAGCCTGGAGCAACGCGAGCGTATCGGACGTGCAAAAGATGTGGCTGCGGGAGGCGTGCTGCTAGCTGCAATTGGCGCGGTGGTGATAGGTGTAATTGTTTTTGCGCCGCATCTAGCCCGAATATTTCATACTAATCCTACTGCAGCTTGTTAAAACCTGATAAATACTGCGTTGCGCTCGAAGTGTGACTTGGGCAGGATGACTATACAGCCGCGGCATCCCACTTCATCGCGCGCCTTGTCTTTATCAGCTTTCACTCCGCTTCGTCACGAATCAGTATGAAATATTCGGGCTAATCATGTTTTTTCGCAGTTACGAGTTTTTTTACGGTTTGAGATTGACCAAGGAGAAACTCTCTTGCAGCATGGAACATCTACTATTTTTTCAGGTGAGGTGGCTGAGTGGTCGAAAGCAGCGCTTTGCTAAAGCGCCGTACTTTAAACGGTACCGAGGGTTCGAATCCCTCCCTCACCAGAAGATACCCATTCAGGCGAACGGGTAAGTAAACACCAGGATTTTTGCTTGGGTTATTCAGTACTTAGAAATTTTCTAAATATTCCGGCTAGCTTATATTTTCTGGCTTTGTTAGAGGTGTCTACTATTTCTAGAAAACCACCTTCAACCCACTTTTTGCAAAGTGCGGCATTTGTTCTAGGCTGGAAGCCAAATAGATCACCTATTTGTTTACTTGTCACAACATCATATCCTTTAAATAATTCCAAGGCTTTACGTTGCTTTGGATCTAGCGTGCGTAGCAGCTCTGAATGGTCTTTTTCACCTTTCTTATTGCTTGCAAGCATCTGAGCTACAACTTTTTCAAAAGCAAAAGTAATACCTTTAGTAAAATATTCCACCCAAGGGGTTATATCGTTTTCCGTCCTTCCAAAGTAATAATTGTGAGGCGGACCAATACTGATAGCACGATAATAGCCGAGTAAATTTTTGGCATAATACTCCTCAAGGGAATACAGGCCTTTTAGGTCATACCCTCCAAGATGCAAAATTAGCGTTGTCAACAACCGACTTGTTCGCCCATTGCCATCATAATAGGGGTGGATTGTTGCAAACTGGTAATGAGCAATACCGGCAACAATAGGACATGGTAGCTCTTCATTTTCTTTGACCTATAAGACTAAATTACGCATGAGGCCCGGAACATCTTTGGCTTCTGGCGGCATATAAACAATTGTTCCAGTTCCGCTATCTTTAATAACGTTTTGTCTATCTCGGTAAGGCGTTGGTTTAATATGCGTTCTTCCATCACTCATCACCAGAGCGTGCAAGGTTTGGATAACTTTTTCGGTAATAGAGTGATTTTGTGAAGCATACAGCTCTAATTGAGCTAGAGCAGCATAATAGCCTTTAACTTCATGCTCATCACGTTCTCTACCTGGGAAGTGTCCTTTTAACTGAATCACCTTTTTTATCTCATTAGGCATTAGCTGGTTACCTTCTATCATTGTTGAGTAATGAGTAGTGTGTAACTTAGCTGTCTCGCGTAAAGAGGCGAGCACTGTAGGATTAAGCGGTAGTAACGCGACCTTTTCCTTCGCAGCCTCAATTTTCATAAGGCTTTTCGCAATGCTAGGAGTTATCCTATAAATGGGTTTAAAATTTGTCGGCATGATGTAAGCTCACTACCAGCTTTATTTGAAAAAATAACAATCACTCACGCGAGCGTATACCACGTGGCTTTTGCCTTTCCAAAGCGGAGTAGGTGGCCTTGTGTAGTAAGTGTTGCGAGATGTTTTTTGATGGTACTGCGATTAGCGCCTGTCATTTTTTCAATGGCCGTGATGCCGAGTCGACCATGTTGTTGAATGAGAGTTATAAAAAAAGAGAAAAGAACGAGGGGGATGATATTACTCACCCCCCTCGTAGGTGTTGATTATAAGCCGGATTCTGTCTGGTAAGATTGCTCTTACCCTGATGACCATTTCTCTCCGTGGCTTTCGCCACGGCTTGTCTTGCGACAAGGTGACAATAGGGATACTCATTTCAAAGTTTTTCTATCTTTCTTTGATGGGTT
>JBIRBD010000162.1:0-3562 GCA_044326465.1 Chthoniobacterales bacterium | reverse complement strand
GATGCCGAAGAGGCCTGGAGGGATGCTGCAGGTTGGTACAAGCAAGCTTTAGAAAAAACAGCCCTCTCCCATTCCAAGAGAGCAGAACTCATCAACGACACGACGAAAGCGGAAGCAGCCGAAACTTTCTGGAAAGAAAAATTTACCGCTTTGAGTTCTCAATTGCCCAATCGCAAACCAGAAACCAAAGCTTCTCTATTAAAAAATTTGGCCAAAGCCCAATCTTTGGAACAACGCACTGTTTATAATAAAGAAGTGCAGCGAGAAAATAATTGTTACCAACAAGAGAAGGAAGCACTTTTAATAACAGCACAAAATCACTTTATAAAGGCTTGTCATGATTGGGATCAAGCTTGGTCATTCAGTTCTAAAAAACAACAAGCCTTTGATAGCGCAGAACAAGCAGATGATGATTTATTAAAGCAGAGGAAAGCAGAAGCAGAACGTCTTGTTTTGATTCCATGGAATCAACAAGAAGCTGCAGAACGCACAGAAAAGAACTTTGATGAAATGCTCATTACACAAAAAGAGCAACTAGAAGAGAATCGATTAAATAACCTCACTCCTGAACAAGATGAAACAGAGCGTCGTTTTAAAATTGCTCGGCTAAAAAAGAAAATTGTTCAGTTAAAAATGGATAAAAAACAACACGATAAAAATGCTGCTCAAGCACGTGCTGCAGGAAAAAGTGAAGATGCTCAAAGCTATTCTTATGCAAGCGATGTTACCTCTGAAGTTTCATCATATTTAGAAAAAGCGATAAAAGCCCTTAGTGATGGCAAAAGAAAAAATGCAACCTCCTTGGAAGAAGCTGCAGAGGAGAGTCAGCAAAGGATAGGATTAGCACTATTAGCCATCGCTTATCGAGTTAAAGGGGATGAATATTCTAAAAATGCTAAAACTACAGAGAATAACGTGGACGTAGAACGATGGGAGGGCGCAGCACGCGCAGCTAACTATTCTGCTGCTTATATCGAAGGTTCTTCAGCTCAGCCAGATTTTCCTGATCATCCTGGTCTTGGAGCTATTAATTGCTTAAAACAAGCCGCTGAGGCAAGAGCGCGAGGCGATCAAAAAGAGGCAGAAGTTTGGACTGACGGAGCAAAACTCTACCAAAAATGCGCTAAATATTGCTCTCTTATAGCAGAAGCTTACAGTCAACATAATGAACCCGATATAAGTCATTTAGAACAAGCTGTTAAAATAACTCGAGAAGCTGTTGAGGTGTTGTTAAAAACAGATGGCAAACCTTATGAAGGAGCTATTAATTGCTTAAAACAAGCCGCTGAGGCAAGAGCGCGAGGCGATGAAAAAGAGGCAGAAGTTTGGACTGACGGAGCAAAACTCTACCAAGAATCCGCTCAATATTGCTCTCTTGCAGCAGAAGCTTACAGCCAACATAATGAACCCGATGTAAAGCATTTAGAAAAAGCTGTTGATATGACTAAAGCAGCTGTTGAGGTGTTATTAAAAACAGATGGCAAATCTTATGAAGGAGCTATTAACTGTTTAAGACAAGCCACTGAGGCAAGAGCGCGAGGCGATGAAAAAGAGGCAGAAGCTTGGACTGAAATAGCGAGACTACGTCAAGAAGTAGCAAAATATTTCTCTTTTGAAGCAAAAGCTTGGCATAAAAATGACGCAATCGAAGCAGAATATTCAGACCAAGCAATGCAAATGATGATGTCAATGGGTCTATCAAATCAAGTTATTGACTCATTAAAACAAGCCACTAAAGCAAAAGAGAAAGGCGATGAAGAAATGGTAAAGATTTGGAATGACGTAGCGAGATTGCGCCAAGAAAGTATAAAATGTTATTCTTTTACAGCAGAAGCGTGGCGTAAAAATCTTCCAATCGAAGCAAAATGTTGGGAAAAAACAGCTAGTGCAAATGAGAACGCCGCTAAAATGTTAGAAAAAATTCCTGAAACTTTAAAAAAAGCCACTGAAGCAAAAGAGAAAGGCGATGAAAAAATGGCAGAAATTTGGAATGAAGCAGCGAGATTGGACCAAGAAAGCACAAACTTTTATTCTTCTGCAGCAGAGGCTTTGCATAACAATCTTCCAATCGAAGCAGAGCGTTGGGAGAAAACAGCTAGTGCAAATGCGAACGCCGCTAAAATGTTAGAAAAAATTCCTAAAACTTTAAAAAAAGCCACTGAAGCAAAAGAGAGAGGCGATGAAAAAATGGCAGAAATTTGGAATGAAGTAGCGAGATTGGACCAAGAAAGCAAAACCTTTTATTCTTCTACAGCAGAAGCTTGGCATAACGGTCATCCAATCGGAGCGGAACGTTGGGAGAAAACAGCTAGTGCAAATGCGAACGCTGCTGAGGTTTTAGCACGAGCTGCTACGACCTTACGAAAAATTCCTGCCAACACGCGAAAAGTTGCCAACGCGCGAAAAGTTGCCAACACCGGTAGTGCCCTCGATGATATGGCAAAAGAATACATAGAACGCGCCGCTGAAGCAAAGGCGCAAGGTAATGAAGAACGTGCAGAGTCTTGGAACAAAATTGCGAGATCGATCCAAAAAACGGCAGAAGAACGCAATGAAGAAGAAAAAGCCCTCCACGAAGAAGAAGTAAGGCTTTCTGAAGCAGCAACACTCTACCAAAAAAGCGCCACATATTACTCTTCTGCAGCAGAAGCTTGGCATAACGGTTATCCAATCAAAGCAAAAGAGTTGGAAGAGGCTGCTGATAAAGCTAAAAAAGCTGCTAATGAAAAAACAGGCCGTTCTGAAGGAGGTAGTTGTATTATTCTTTAACTAAAAATGGCAATAGATCATCATTGCTAAGCGTAATATACTTAGTAGCAACATACTGACGGAGAGCCGTATAAGGGTAATCCGCTTGTTACGGTTTAGGAAGGAGGGGCAGCTCAATTCAATGCGCTGTTCTTACCCCTATAGAACAATGTAGTAGTTGAGTTTGTTTTCAAAAAAAATGAAATGACGTAGATATTAATTTTTCATGAGCGATCCAAGCTTCGCCCGGATCGCAAAAATTTCTAAAATAGCTTCCGCTTTCGCTTAGTCAGAAGAGTTTGCTCAGGTTGTTGCAGCTTTTAGGAGAGAGCAGCAGACCACTTCCGCTCATCAAAAAATAGAAGAAACAGGAAAAAGAGGATAAAATCCTGTAAACGACAATTAAAATAGTCAACAATGAAGCTACTACTTAAGGTTGACATAACATCTTCTAGAAAAGATAATCCCTTCACTTATGCCACGTTACCTCGATCCAAAAAACGATTTAATCTTTAAAAAAATCTTTGGGGAGCATCCCAATTTGCTCAAGAGTTTTCTAAATGCCATTTTACCACTGCCTGAGGATTGCTTCATCGAAAGCCTTGATTATCTAAAATCAGAAAACGTTCCTGCGCTCCCTTTTTTGAAAAGTTCCATTGTTGATGTCCGGTGTGTAGATAATCGGGGGCGTAACTTCATTGTTGAGATGCAGTTACAGTGGACGAAGGACTTCATTAAGAGGATGTTATTCAATACAGCCTCCACCTATGTTCGCCAGTTAGAAAAAGGGAAAAACTATGAGCATCTAAGCCCT
>JBIRBD010000115.1:0-6475 GCA_044326465.1 Chthoniobacterales bacterium | reverse complement strand
CCCTCAACCTCTCTCAACCCTAAAAACGTGAATGAAAATAAAAAATTTGACGCAATATAGTTGGCCTGAAGCTGTTCGTTCTAAAGCCTCACTAACCGTGCAGGTTAGCCGCGGCTTCACAACAATCAGCTCCAAATTCAACTCCTCACGCCAACTTTCTCATTTTTATTCACGTTTTTAGGTCAACTTCTTCAATCGGATCGTCTTCAAATGTTGTGAAATATTTAGAACAAATATCTTCGAGCAATGACAAAATCATCGGCATCGTCTTAGTTCGCAATGAAGATCGCTTCATCGAGCAAGTCGTCAAAAATATCACCGAGTTTTGCGATCATGTTTTTCTCGTCGATCACGCTTCCAGCGATAACACCGTTTCTATTTTGCAACGATTGGAGTCACAATATCCTGGAAAATTTTCATTGCATCAAATTACTGATCCACGCGAGTCGCAAGAATTTTTAAAACCATTCATTGGAACGAAGACTTGGGTTTTTGGCGTTGATGGAGATGAGCTTTACGATCCTGAAGGATTAACTCTCTTTCGCAAACACTTGATGGCAGGCCTGTTTGATGACTATTGGATGATTCTAGGAAATGTCATTCATTGCAATCAACTCAATCTTGCTGCTGGTACAGCTTCTGGATATGCCACGCCGCCGAGTCGTAGCATCACGAAGCTTTACAATTTTTCTGCGATCGTGTCATGGGATGGAGAGACACCAGAACGGTTACATGGTGGAACACTTCAGTTTCGGAGTGGTTTCCATGAACAAAAAAAGCGATCATTACAGCATGAGTATTCATGGGATAATGCTTTGCTGCGATGTTTGCATCTCTGTTTTATTCCGCGAAGCAGCAGCGAATCTTCCGCTATGCGTCAAAATATTATGGAGACGTTGGCTGGTGGTACTATTCGGCGCCTGTGCAGACGCACAAAAATATTTCTACAAAAAATATTTCATCAACCTATAGCCTCGACATGGAAACAAAAACATTATGCGCGGGGCGATTCTCTATGTGTTAATGCCAAGCCATTTTTTAAATGAACTTTCTCTTCCCATTATTAAAATTGAAATCTGCAGGCACCGTGGCCATCAATCTGATTCCGCGACAAGGCTCATGGGGTGGGGCTAATCAATGGACAACGCAAGTAACAAAATTTTTTAAAAATGGGGGATGGAGTGTGCGTTACAATTTAAAAAAGCCTGTTGATAGCATCATTATAACGCACACTGGTCTTTCGGCGGGAACAAGCTTCGGTGTTGAAGAAGTCATTAAATTCAAAAAAAAATATCCCGAGATTTCCTGCCTGCATCGGATTAATGATAATGATATTCGGAAGGAATCATCAGCGATGGATCTTCTGCTTGAAAAAACTAATAGCGTAGCAAATCACACAATTTTTGTTTCTGAGTGGCTACGTGATCATCATGCAGCACGGTGGTTTAATCTAGCGAAGCCCCATTCTATCATTACTCCGGGCTCCGATCCGGATGTTTTTTATCCCTTAGAAAATTTTTTGTGGAGACAGAATCAATCACTTCGCTTGGTGACCCATCATTGGTCTGATAATTGGAATAAAGGATTTGATGTTTATCAACAAATTGATGAGTTCATCGCTAGGCAACAGAATAGTAAATTTGAATTATGGGTCATTGGTCGTTGGCCTCAAGAAATCAAATGGAAGGCTGCACGAACTTTTCCTCCAACGACGGGAGCCTTACTTGCTGATCTCTTACGTCAATGTCATGGTTATGTGACCGCCTCCCGCTATGAGCCTGGAGCAATGCATGTGGCAGAGGGCCTGCAATGTGGATTGCCACTGCTTTATCATCGTGATTCTGGCGGTACAGTCGAACAAGGGCGTCGCTATGGAATGGAAATTCAAGACGACCTGGAAAGAACATTAAATTTTTTTGCACAACAGCTTCCTGAGCTTCGAACGAAGCTGTTGGCTGATCCACCCTCAGGAAATAAAATGGCAGAAGAATACTTTAGGCTTGTCCAAGCATTGAGGAGCCAAGGCTGACAGCTCAGTAAACCCTTCTTTTAAACCGCGGTTAATTTTTATGTCAACGATCAGCATTATCATTCCGGCTTACAATGCAGCTTCTTTTCTGCCTGCTGCTATTCGTAGCTGCCTGAATCAAATATTAGCACCTTGCCAGATTATTGTCGTTGATGATGGAAGTGATGATGAAACGGGAAAAGCAGCTCAATTTTTTGGTAATACTATTGAGTACATACGGATAGAAAATAGAGGCGTCTCGCGTGCGCGTAACGTAGGTGCAGCACAGGCACGCGGGGAGTGGCTTGTTTTTCTCGATGCTGATGATCAGCTCTTGCCCCATGCCTTGGAAAGCTTGTTGCAAGTAGCTCTAGAGAAAAAAGCAGGAGTGGCTTATGGAATGGTTATTGAGCGACGTGAGCAACCACAGCTTGCGCGCCTTAATGGATTTGATTATGCCGCAGGAGTTCCTCCCCATGGGGGAAAAAGAAACTTTTGGCGTAGCGCGATCATTACTCCTGGCTCAGCGATCGTCAAAGCTAGTCTGCATGAGAGAATAGGTGGTTTTGTTAGTGGTTACGAGCCGATGGAAGATCGTGACTACTGGATTAAATGTGGACTTATGGAACCGATGGCATTTTGTGACACCGTTATTCTTGATAAAATGTGGAGGCCTTCATCGCATGGATCACAAGATAGCAAACGGATTTATCGTGGGCAAAAGGCTCTGAGAGCTCTTAAAACCTGGGCTTGCGATCGGCAAATAGGAGTCGACTGGATGCCTGATGATCAAAAAATTATTCGATCCGCTCTCGATGAGGCTATTTGGCGTCGACATTATGATATTTTATCAAGCTTACTGAAGGAGGCTAAAACAGTTCAACTTTTTCATTGGAAGGCGATATTGCTCTCCATGCTATTTCGAATATTTTGAAAACACCTTATTTCAGTGTCATTACGCCCTCTTTTAATCAAGGGAACTATCTTGCTGCCTGCATTGATTCGATAGAACAACAAGGAGATAATGACTACGAACAGATCATCATTGATAATTGCTCTACCGATAAGACCCTTGAAATTCTTCAGCAGTACGCGAAGAAGCCACAAATAAAGATAATTTGTGAACGTGATCATGGTCAGTCAGAGGCCGTTAACAAAGGTTTCCGGGCTGCACGTGGAGAAATTATTTGTTGGCTTAATAGTGATGATGCTTATCCGGAAAAAACATTCCAACGTTTGCGAGAAATTTTTTCCAATCCTAACAAGGATGTTGTTTTTGGGGATGCTCATCAAGTTTCTTACGACGGAAGAAATCCAGAGCGTCTTAAGGCCTCCTTTAACCATCGTCATGATTTTATTCGCTGGTGGAGTAGTAACGTTAAGCTCCATCAACCTGCTCTCTTTTTTCGACGCTCTGTCCGTGAAGAAATTGGGTTCTTACGTGAAGATTTACACTATGCGATGGATTACGAATATTGGTGGCGTATGGCTGAAAGGTACGATTTTCACTACATTCCTGAGGAGTTAGCTATTCAGCATCGTCAGCCTGATTCTAAAACAATCAAGGCATGGCATCATGTTTTAGAAGAACGAGAAAAAGTTTTTGCCCCTTTTTACTGGCTCCTTGGTTCATCAGAAGCTGATCTTAAAAAAGAAAAAAATAGTGCATTAGCTAAGCATTATCTTTTGCAAGCTTACGCTGCAGAAGATGGTGCAATGGTTCGATTTTTTTTAAAACGAGCATTTTACTACTCGCCGCGTAAGATTCTGCGGCTATCTTCCCTCGGTTTAATAAAGAGGCTTTTTTCATGACTGGAATTCTCATTAGCACTTTTGATAAATATGAGCCTTTAGCACGGTGGACGGCCAAGCAGATTGCAATCCAATGGCCAGAGCATCCGCCATTGTTTTTCTCAGGGCTTACTTCTCATGATCCGCAGAGCCTTCGTTTTTCAGGCGATACAGGCGATTGGATGGCTGTAACATTGCATGCTGTTCAGGCATTGCGTATGCGTGGATTCACCCATGCTTATTTGATTTTGGATGATCATCCACCGGTAGGACCCTGTCATAAAAATTTTCTTAACCACCAATTGCCGGCGTTAGCGGCTGATTTAGGTGCTGTTTTTATCGGTCTTTTAGGCTATGGACAACATAGGAGCGTCGAAGGGGAAGTATTAGAAAAGAAAGGATTTTTAGAACGCTGCCGAAGTGATTATCGGTGGAAGTTTTCACTTCATCCGGGGCTCTGGAATCTGGAAGCGCTGGAATTACTTCTCAAAAGGCGTATGGAACTTTATTGCGGAAGCGCGCGGACTCCATGGAATTTTGAACGGCATCGCGATGACCCTAATGATGCTATTGTTGGGCCAATGATGGAGTCTTGTTTTCGAGTTTCAGGAAAACATTTTTTAAAAAATCGTACGAAGATGCAGTGGCAGATCTTTGTTGAAATGATGGAGCGCTTTATTGCCGATATTCTGATTTATAGGGCAAAGAAAAAAGATGGTGCCACAGCACGTGATAAGGTAGAGCAAAAACTGCTTTGGCGGTATGGCCATTATTTGGGCCCTTATCCTCTTTTTTGGAGTGGTGTGATGCAACAAGGTCAAGCGCACGCTGGCTTTGAGCAATGGCTCCAAAAGCCAGGAAATAAGAGCCTCTTGGCCTCATGGCTACATCATGTAAACGGGTAGACCTCTGTCACACAGATCTTTCGATTGTCGGTAGGCGTCTGAGTCTGGTGTCCAATCGTGGAATGCAGGCGATGAGGGCTTGGGTGTAAGGATGTTGAGGATTGCTTAATACCTGATCGGTCTCACCATATTCGACAATTTGCCCCCGGTGCATGACTGCTACCTTGCGGGCAAGTCCTCGGATGATGGCAAAATTGTGCGTGATGAGAATCAGTGCCATTCCGAGTTTTTGCTTAGCCTGACTTTCCCCATCGTGAATAGATAAAGTCGGGTTAGGGCTGGATATTTCAGAGAGAGCGTCACAAGGCATCAAACTCGCAGAAGCCGTAGTAGATGGTCTATGAGATGTCCCAACTAGCTCACGAAGCTTTGCTAAAATTTGAGCCTGAATGGTAACATCGAGTGCCGTTGTGGGCTCATCCGCAATAAGTAGATCAGGTCTGGCGCAGAGAGCCATTGCAATCATGATGCGCTGCTGCATGCCCCCGCTGAGTTGGTGAGGGTAGCTTTGAAGGCGATCTTGGGGGCTGGTGATGCCAACAATTTTAAGCCAATCAATAATTTCCGCATTGATATCTTCTATTTCAGGACGATGCAGTTGGATCATCTCAGCCATTTGACTTCGGATGGAGTAAACAGGGTTAAGCGATGTTGCTGCTTCTTGAAAAATATAAGCAATACGGCCTCCGCGAAATTTGCGAAGTTGATCTTCCAGTAGCGTAAGAAGATTTGTTCCTTCAAAACAGATCCTCCCATCTTGATAGATCACAGGAGGTGATGGAATCAGGCGTGCAATAGAAAGGGCTGTCACGCTTTTGCCACTGCCGCTCTCACCGACGATGGCCAATGTTTCACCTTTCTCTAAAGAAAAAGAAACACCACGCACAGCAGGAGTGATTTTTCCATTGGTAGAAAATCCGATGTGTAAATTGGAAATTTCTAAAAGAGGAGGGGGCTTCATTTTGGTGAGTGAGTATAGACTCTGTCCGCAAAACATCAATTTTTGATAAAAAATTGAGTTGGACCATTAGCACAAAGCAGTTAGTTGTCAAGGCACTTTACAAAAGCCCTTCCATCAAAAAATTACTTAAGATGTTTCGTATCTTGATTTCTACCAGTCTATTATGCCTGCTATGCGCTGTTGATCTATCAGCACATCCCATAGCCAATCAAGAGGAATCAGTATCATCAGTATCGATAGCCTCATCTCCTTCGACAGCTCTTACGTCAGCTTATTCGTCGGTGATAACAAGTGTTGCGAGCGTGGTTACTGCAAGCGATTACTCCAACTTTCTCAATGCCGTAGCAGTTTCTGATTCTCACCATCTCTACGATGAGACTATGGAGAGTGATCCAGCAACAGCCTCCATTGTACGCGTAGGAGCACCTGGACGATGGAAGTATCACGTCATTGCAGGTCGAGAAAACTTTCCCATTCACTATGTTAACAGGCTACAGGCAGAAGCCAGCTTCGCTGGCAGGCTACAGGTTATAGGCTACAGGCTACAGGAAGAAGCTAATGATGATTATCTTAGCTGTAATAGTGAACCCTTTGAGGTGGAAGTTCCCTCAACAATGTTGACGCTGGTTTCTTCTTCTTTCCCCACTTCAACTTCAACTTCTAACTTCGACTCTTACATCACCGATGTAAGTTCTGCCGCAGCTTTATTAGGAATCTTAGCTGCTCCCGAACTGATGATGAGATTGGGTGCTCTCAGCGCCCGTGGTGCTGCTGCAGCTCCGCTAGCTGAATTACCTCTTGAACACTTTG
>JBIRBD010000170.1:0-3357 GCA_044326465.1 Chthoniobacterales bacterium | reverse complement strand
CTAAGAGTCCTAATAAAGCTGCGGCAGAACTTACATCGGTGATGTAAGAGTCGAAGTTAGAAGTTGAAGTTGAAGTGGGGAAAGAAGAAGAAACCAGCGTCAACATTGTTGAGGGAACTTCCACTTCAAAGGTGTCGTTGTTGCAGGTCACATCTTCAATCTGAGAGTTGAAGTTAAAAGTTGAAGTTGAAGAGGGAGAAGAAGAAGAAAACTGCAATCTGTCAGCGTAGTTGGCTTGAGCTAGGTGGCTAACGTAGCAAATAGGGCAATTTTCTCTTCCAGCAATGACCTCATAGTGCCATCGCCCGGGCTCGCCCACGCGCACGATGGAGGCGGTAGTCGGATCGGAGCCCATCGCCTCGTTGTAGAGGTGGTTAGGATCACTCCCTGCTGCGAATTGATTTAAAAAATCAGAATACTGAGTTGCCGTAACGGCACTCGTCATAACCGATGAGTGGCTTGAAGTAGCTTCTTCCTGCAGCCTATAGTCTTTAGCCTCTAGCCTATCCTCCCTCCCAGCTTCGCTGGCCATGAGGCTGCTCGATGTGAGCGATAGAAGAAGAGAGAGAGCGATGAGGGTTATTTTTTTCATGAGGTTTTTTATATCTTTCTTAATTGTTGATCCAATGGCTTCAACTTAAGAGAGATGTGTTGACTATATTCTCTTCTTTTGGTCGAAGAGCTATTCAACCTGTAGTCTGTTATCTGTCATCTGAATCCCTTGCCGTCAACTTAATCTCTAAGTTGACGACATTGAACGGGCACTCTTGGTGCCTACTTTCCGCTCGGCTTCGCCAGCTCTTGCATTGGGTTCTTTTTCTTCTCTTCTTGGAAAAGCTTCAGTTTTTCTTTGATCGGGCGTCGTGGCCAATAGTTATTATTCCGGTCGATGTCAGCCGTCTCTTCGTGAGGATCTAGTTCAAGCGATTTAATTTCTTTAGTGGTTATTAAAAATTTAGAAACGCTTTCATTATTAAAGCGCCAGATTTCCGCAGGAATTCTCATCTCTTCGCTGCTTCCATCAGTGTAATCAATTTTCAAAATAATAGGCATGACGAGGCCTCCACGATTGCTGAAGTCGATGACATAAAAATTTCTCTTTGTCTGGAGAATCTTTGGATCTATTTTTGCTCCTTCCAATTCTTTGAGAAGTTTTTCAAATTTTTCTCGATCGCTCGGCAAGAGGGTAGAGTCATCAAAAGTGCTATAAAAATCTTTTAATTCAGGATGTGTGTCGACACGTTTTGGTTCCGTGGCATTGCGCTGGTGCGACAATGTTTCTGGCAGCTCGTCATGCTCTTTTTTTGCAGCAGCTTTTTCAATGGCAGGATTATAGGAATCAAGCGTGTATTCATGCACATTATCAATTGCAATATCGCAAGGATCAATTGTGTAAAACCAGCCGCGCCAAAACCAACTCAAATCGACGCCGCTTGCATCTTGCATGGTCCGGAAAAAATCAGCTGGTTCTGGACGCTTGAAAGCCCAGCGTTGTGCATAGGTCTTAAAAGCAAAATCAAACAAGTCACGACCAAGGATGGTTTCGCGAAGAATGTTAAGTGCCGCTGAAGGCTTGCTATAGGCGTTACCGCCGAGTTTGATGACAGAGTCAGGAGCGGTCATGATCGGCACTTGTGGCGAGCTTTTCATATAAGGCACAACATCCCGAGGCTCACCACGTTGTGATGGAAAATCTTTTTCCCAACGTTGCTCGGTGAGGTATTGTAAGAAAGTATTAAGGCCTTCATCCAGCCATCCCCAGCGACGTTCATCGCTATTAAGGATCATGGGAAAATAGTTGTGACCCACTTCATGAATGATCGTGGAGAGGAGATCGTTTTTTTCAGATTTAGAATAGGTTCCATCTTCTTCTGGTCGTCCACCGCTAAAAGAAATCATGGAATATTCCATGCCATAGATTGGTCCATTAACAGAGATGGCCGTTGGATAAGGAAAGGGAATGGTGTGCTCAGAATAAACATCGAGTGCGGCAATGATCGCTTCTGTAGAAAATTTTGACCAGAGTGGTTCTGCTTCTTTCGGGTAAAAAGACATTGCCATGACAGGCTCTGCAGGATTTTGTGAGGCATGTGCAGGAGCAGCTTGGGCATCCCAAATAAATTTCCGGGAGCAAGCAAAAGCAAACGTGCGAATATTATCAGCCTTAAAAGTCCATGTTTTCTTTCCTGTTGGCTGATGGGATTCATTTTTTTTAGCCTCATCAGGCGTAATAATAAAATGCGGCATCGTGGCCGTCGCTGCTTCTTTCAAGCGTTGGCGTTGTGTTGCAGTGAGGACTTGTTCTGGATTTTGTAATAAGCCAGAGGCTGCCACCACATGATCATCAGGCACCGTAATGTTAACGAGGTAGTTTCCAAATTCGAGCGCGAACTCTCCATCGCCCAGATATTGTTTGCTTTGCCAGCCATTAACGTCTGTGTAGGAGCACATGCGTGGGTACCAGTTGCCGATTTCGTAAATATAATTTTTATCTTTTTTGAAAAATTCGTAGCCTGTCCGTTCTGTCAATAGTGTTCCATCGTTGATTGTGTAATGCCAGGCCACGTTCAAGATGTAGGTGGCTCCTGGGGCTAGCGGCTTTGGCAGATCAACACGCATCATCGTTTTGACTGTTGTATGGGGGAGTGTCTTGCCATCAGCATCGGTAAGAGAGGTGATCGTTACACCACCATCAAACTTTTCTTCCAGTAAGCGGCCTTCGAGATCTTTATAATGAAATTTATCGAGATTAAATCCCGTTGGTGTGGCTGAGCGCAACGTGTCGGTGAGGCGATGATGAGAATCTTTCGCAAAAAAATTGGGATCAAGTTGCAGCCAGAGATAAGAAAGGCTGTCCGGCGAATTATTATGATAGGTAATTTTTTCTGAGCCGATGATCTTTTGATTCACGTCATCGAGTTCCACATTGATTTCATGATCAGCCTGCTGCTGCCAATAACTATGGCCAGGTGCACCAGAGGCTGTTCGCTGACTATTAGGCGTTGGAAGAATTTCTTCTAATGGTCTAAACTTATCGGTAAGGAGCGGCTTCGTGGCATCAGGTGGTAGCGCAAGCGAGAGTGAGGTAAAAAGAAAAATGCTAAAGAGGATTGTAAAACGCATCGCATGATTCTAGCCCGACTTTCGCAATTGGAAATAACGACTTTTAACAATATACTCGTCACGAATGAAAATTAGGATTTTTCTGCGCTGAAGCTATTGACTCTGGGGAGGCGCCCCGAGCGAGACGCTATGCAAGCATAACGTAAGCGAGGGCCACGCTGCCAGAGGCAATAGAAGCAAGTAGAAAACCCTAATTTTCATTCGTGACGAGTATAGATTCTAAGGTTTCCATTT
>JBIRBD010000137.1:0-5480 GCA_044326465.1 Chthoniobacterales bacterium | reverse complement strand
TTTATTTTCAGCTTCGCTCGCGAATCTTGCGTTATGCTTGCATAGCGCTTCGATTCTCCGCCTCGCTGAAAACAAAAAATCCATCGTAACAAACCTAAAACTCGCACGCGAATGGTATAAGTTGTGATAATAATGTGATGAGTTTTGACGTTAGGTAGAAATTTTTGTCAGAAAAAGTTCATTGAATTTCTGACAGTTTAAAACCAGAAAAGAAGTAGATCTTAAAATAATTGGCTCTCAAACTATACAGTTCTACAATATGGCTAGCGTACTTTGAATTGTCCTAATCGATTTTCTTATTTCTTCGAAGGAAGGATGCTTTCCAAAAAACATCGATTCCATTGCTGCGTAGTCAGCTTTCCATGTGGAGATTTGATCTTCTGGAGGATGGAGAATTAAATCCCGCTGGGAGAGTTTGTCATAATCGACCCATTGATATGCAAAAAAAGACTGCCTATGCTTTTTTACAATTTCAAACAAATCATAAAATCCTGGAGCTTTATAAATCTCAAGGTGCTGCCAGAGCTGATAAAGATCGTAGAGATGCCTGGACTGTCTTGCTGCAAGAGGCTTCCTTTCTGGACGTGTATTTAATTCATGGAGCAGTGAAACTTTTTCCCAGAATGTTCTTTCAGGTCTTACGCATGGAATATGGAGATCTAAATCATCACTAAAATTTGAAAATTGCTGTGTCACATAAGATTGAATTCTTCGTGACTCTATCGGCCAGCCTTCAGCTCTACCGCTGAGTTCTATTTTTACTGCTGGTCGATGATAATTAGCAGGGAAATTAAATCCAACGGTTGGATAGTAGAGATAAATGCAAAATGGATCTCGTGCTTTTTCTAAAGATTCTACTTCTAGCGAACATGTTACATCTTCTCTTAATGTACTCAATTGACTATTGAGGAGGGGAATAAGGATTTCAGTAATTGCGCTTCGGCATTCTTTGCGTAGCTTACGAAGTCTTTTTTCTCTCTCGTTGGAAGCAATATTTTTTTCAGATGGATCCAATTCACTGCTTATCCAATTTCTTGATATTGAAAGATCAATGTCTTCAGAAAACCTCTCTATGCATTGCCATCCTTTAGAAAGTGAAGTTCCTCCACGAAAAGCTAAATTAGGACCTACCAATTCATTTTTAAATAATGTAGAAAGCGTCCAACAGACCCAAAAATCTTTTTCAATATGAAAAGGAGGCAGTCCTAATTTTACTCCTGTTTCTGTGAAGATAGCTTGTCGATCAGTAGCTGGTAATTGTGAAATAAAATTCATTTATTTTTTTGCTACAATACGGAAAATATTTCCAATCCAGGCTGGTGCTAGTGGAATATCCTTCAATAACTGTTGTTTTTCCTCATCATTTAAACAGGAACGAAGTTTTTCAATAGTGTCACTACCAACTTGCTCCTTTCTTAAAAAACGTAGAGCTTGAATAACAGTGCCAGTGATTTTTCCTGCAGTAGCAAGGTTAAGAGCGGTTGTTTGCTTCAGTATGATAGGTAGTTTACCTATCATAATTCGACGTGTAGGACCTTCTGTTAAATATTCTATTTTTGCTGGCACTTGATTAGTTAGGCCAAGAAGATTTGCAGCAGTTGCTCCTGATGGTAAAATCTTTTGTGCTCCCCTTCGAGCTAATGCTATGGCGACAGTTTGAGGGTCAGGCGAAAGCTCTCCAATCAAAGAATTTTTCTCTGGGTAACTATATACGCCACGAGCTATACGTCGCAATTCTCCTTTTGTTGTTAGGCGAGATAAGGCTTTATCGATGGCAGCTCGGGTTCCAGAGTCCAGAAATTCTCGAGAATAATAAATAGAACCACATCCTCGTCCTCTAATACGGTTTAATATTTTTTGTTCAATAGATTGCATTATGTATTAAACATTATTTTTGTCAGAGAAGAAAATACCTTTATCTGACAGGTTTTCTATTTTTTCAAGGAAAAATCAATGATATTACGATATTTTAAACTTGGATAGTTGCTCTAGACAACACTCGAGGTATGCCTCTCTTCGGCTGTGATAGACCATTCGCGAATGAATTTTAGGATTGGACTGCGTCCAATATCCTAAAATTATCACAACTGTCCGGTTAAAAGCGTTTCGATTAGTTGTTAGTATTTGAAAGCTATTCAAAGTCATTCCGCTAGTGGCATCAGCTTCCAGTGCATAAAACTCCAGAACATGGAGTTTCTTTAAAAAAGGTCGACGCACCTGCTTAAACACGTCTACTAATTCATCAAAATTTTTTCCATAGGAAACTTGAGCTTCAGACACAGCATTGTGAATAATGTTTTATTATCATAAGCAAACAAGGTTCTAGAACAATGATAAATCAGACTTCACCAGTCGCAGATAAGATTGCTTTGTTTCGATCTTTTTTTAGAGGCCGCGCAGATCTCTATCCTCGTCGGTTTGAAAATCGTAAGACAAAAAATCTGGTTATGCTCCTGCATGTGGCAATGAGTGGGTTCCCGGCGTTTGTAACAAACCCAAAATAAAATGTCTTAATTGCCAACATCGTCAATTTTTACCAGTCACTGATGAAGTGATTCAGTGGCATCTTTTAGGATTTGATCGCAATGGTAAAGATTTTGTCATGGGTATTTATCCCATGCTGCTCGATGAAACTTGTTTTTTCTTAGCTGTCGATTTTGATAAAAAAATTGGCAAAAAGATGCTGTTGCTTTTTTAAAAACATGCCATCAGATGCATTTGCCTGCAGCATTAGAACGATCTCGCTCTGGTAATGGAGCTCACGTTTGGTTGTTTTTTGCTGAAGCGATAAGTGCAATTCTTGCGCGTCGACTTGGTGCTCACATCATTACTGAAACCATGGAGCAAAATCCTGGCATGGGACTAGATTCTTACGACCGATTTTTTCCCAATCAAGATACCTTGCCCAAAGGAGGCTTTGGCAATCTCATTGCTTTACCATTACAAAAAAAGGCACGTCAGTCAGGCAATAGCCTCTTTGTAGACGAGCATTTGGTGGCCCATGAAGATCCGTGGGCTTTCTTGGCTGGATTGCGCAAAATCGACCTCGTCGAGATAGAAAAAATTGTTGAAGCGGCTGAAGCCAAAGGACGGATCATAGGGGTGCGTCTCAATATTCCAGAAGAAGAAAATCCGACGCCATGGCAAAAACCGACAACGCATCGTGCGGCAGTTGTTGTTATCGAAAATCCGTCACCAAAAATAGAACTCGTTATAGGAAACGAAATTTACATCGATAAAAAAATATTATCGCCTCCACTCAAAAATCATCTCATCCGACTGGCTGCTTTTCAAAATCCTGAATTTTATAAAGCTCAAGCGATGAGGCTTTCTGTTTATGACAAGCCTCGTGTCATAGGTTGTGCCCATGACTATCCCAATCACATTGGACTCCCTCGTGGGTGTTTAGATGATCTTCGTAAATTACTTTCTAATTTAAAAATTAAAGTCATTACTAAAGATGAGCTCTATGATGGAGAGCCTCTTGGCACCAGCTTTCGAGGTGAGCTGCGACCTGAGCAAGAAAAAGCAGCTGCAGCGATGCTTGAATCGGACATAGGTGTACTCTCAGCAACCACAGCTTTTGGAAAAACAGTTGTGGCGGCATGGATGATTGCAAAACGTCAGGTCAATACCTTGGTTATTGTCCATCGAAAACAATTGCAGAATCAATGGATCGAGAGGCTTTCATCTTTTCTTGATCTGCCAAAAAACTCCATCGGACGCATTGGTGGCGGGCGGAAGAAACCAACAGGAATCATCGATGTAGCTGTGATTCAAAGCCTCATACGAAAAGATGTCGTTGATGATTTAGTAAGTCGCTATGGACATATCATTGTTGATGAATGCCATCATTTGCCTGCGAGGAGTTTTGAAAATGTGGTGCGTCTTGCCAAGGCACGCTTCATTACAGGCCTCTCGGCAACAGTGACACGGAAAGATGGACTCCATCCGATTATTACGATGCGCTGTGGTCCGATCCGGTACCGAGTTAATGCCAAGGAACAAAACGCTACTCATCCTTTTGAGCATACTGTTCTCGTTCGGCCTACAACATTTTGTTCTGCAAAACCACCTGATCAAAATTTACGCACTCAATTTCAAGATCTCTATGGCGAATTGATAGCAGATGCTGAGCAAAATTGTTTAATTTGTGACGACATTATTCAGGCAGTACACAAAGGCCGCTCTCCCCTTGTTTTAACGGAGCGCAACGAACATCTCGATTATTTAGCTGAGGCCCTACGTCCTAAAATTCAACATTTCATTATTTTGCGTGGCGCGATGAATCGCAAAGCGATGACTCAAGCCATGGATCATTTAAAAGAAGTTCCTGAAAATGAAACACGCGTTGTACTGGCTACTGGTGGCTTTATTGGTGAAGGCTTTGATGATGCTCGCTTGGATACCTTGTTCATTACTCTTCCAGTTTCTTGGCGTGGTACTATCACTCAATACGTCGGGCGCCTCCATCGTCTTCATGATTCAAAATGTGAAGTTCAAGTCTACGATTATGCTGATCTGGAAGTCCCCATGTTAGAGCGAATGTTCAATCGACGATGCCGAACTTATGAATCGATAGGATATAAAATTTTACTGCCAGCTAGCGCCACGACTGGATGGCCCGCAGCTATTCCGCTCCCTGTTGATCCTGCCTGGAAAATTAATTATAGTGGGACGGTAAGGCGATTAGTTCGTGATGGTTTTGATTTAGAGCTAGCAACTCAATTCACTCATCTTTCTTCCAATTCACCTGAAGACAACATAGACATTGATCGCGCACGAAGTGCCACAGAAGCTTTTCTTTACCGTCGTCTCGAGAGCCTGCCTGAAACAGCCAGACGCTTTCAGCTCAATATAAAATTGCCTATTCCATTTGATAATTTGAGTTCTATGGAAATCGATTTACTTTGCGTAGATGCAAAGATTGCCATTGAAATCGATGGAGCTCAACACTTAGGTGATGCTGAAGCTTATCGTCGAGATCGGAGAAAGGATCTGCTCCTGCAGGAGAATGGCTATACCGTTTTGCGATTTTTAGCAGAAGACGTTGGCAAGCGGCTTGATTTTATTTTGGATACTATTCTTCGAGCATTACATCGAAATACTCCTTCAGTGCGTTAGCCTAATTCCCGGGGAAGTTGACATTGTTTTCTTTGATGTCATGACACTTCATTTTGAATCGATAGAAGTCGATGAGTTAAGAAAATTTGGCTATAGCAAAAATTTTCGTTTTAACACAACGCAAGTTTTTTTAGCCCTCGCTACAATCACCGACGGGTTGCCCATTGGCTACGAATTATTTGAAGGTAACAAAGCCGAAGTCAAGACGTTGATTGAACCTTGTATGTTGAAAAAGTGAGATCTTTGCATGACGTGAGGATCTGATTTTGAGGCCGAGCTGGCGTAGGCTTCTCCGAGAATGGGCAAAAACGGCTCGTCGGAGGAGAAGTCTGAGCCAGCCGGCCTCAAAGGGTTAG
>JBIRBD010000149.1:0-4239 GCA_044326465.1 Chthoniobacterales bacterium | reverse complement strand
CCCATTCCTCACCAGGTGCAAGCACTTTTTGATAAAGAGGTGTAGCCTTTGTTCCTATCTGCTGAGGATTGACGGCTGTATGATTTCCATCGACAAGATAATCATGAAAGGCATCCTTCACATACGCAGCTGTATTTTTTGCATGAAAAAGTTTTTGGTCATTCGTCTCGTTATCCGTAAAAAGAAATTCGGAAGCTCCTTCACAAAAAAGCTGATACTCCGGCAATCCAAACGGATGAGCGATGATTGATTGTTTATCTTCGCTTAGTCGCATGGTTGGTTTAACGATCTCTTTTTCTCCCCAGGACCAAATATTACGAAACCAAAGTGTTGGCAAAATAAAAAGAGGCGCTGGATCAGGACCGCGATTAATTGCTTTAATCCTGATACAAAGGTCATCTGCATCGGCTTTTGCATAGTCGACAAAAATATCAAAATATTTTCTCTCATCAAAAATACCGGTGTCGACAAGTTCATATTCAGGCTCACTTCGGGAACGACGAGCATTTTCTTCTATCAGCTGCCCATACGGAAAAGCAGCCTGCGGATATTTGTAAAGTCCACGCATAAAACTATGCGTCGGCATATTTTCAAGATGATAAAAATACTCCTTAATATCCTCACCATGATTTCCTTGAGGATTAGAAAGTCCAAATAGACGATCCTTGAGTATACGATCTTTTCCATTCCAAAAAGTCGGCGCAAAACAAAGCAAGTTGTTGTAATCGGTAATACCGAGCAATCCATCCTCACCCCATCGGTAGACTCGCGATCGAGCATGCTCAAATGGGAAAAAAGCCCAAGCATCACCATCAGCAGAATAATCTTCGCGCACGGTACCCCACTGACGATCGCTCAAGTACGAGCCCCATAAGCTCCAGTCTCTGATTTTAGTATCACGCTCTTTCATGCGGAGCAGCTCAGGATGATTTTCCATAGGTTTTTTAACTAGGCTCTTTACTTGATATAAAATAAAAGTGATCCATCAGCAAGGCTCAACGAGCCTGCCTTAGGCTTCTCTCTTTTTAAATAAAATACTACCAAGTTTTAAAACTATCGCGATAGCGTTTCTTCAAACCATTAAACTACTAAACAGCTTATAACCAGCCGCTTGAACCATCAACTTTTTAAAATCATGGCTTATTCTGCCTCTCCTTTTCTAAATGCGCTCGTTATTTCACCGGTTTAATTTTTTTTTCCCAGCGTTAGTATTTATTTTTTTAGCGCATTCCGCACTCTGCAATAACTCCGTTATTCCGCATGATTTTGAAATTTGGACCCCATTTTATTTTCAAAATATTCCCGTTAACAACAACCTCAAAGGCTATTTAGAAATTCAACCTCGTTATTCTTTTGAGCCTATAAAAACAGAAGTACTGCTCATTAGGCCTGCACTCTATCTGAATTTACCCAATGGCTGGAGTACGTGGGGTGGCTACGCCGCTGTTCCTAACTATTATCCAAACTACATCTTAGAACAACGCAGCTGGCAACAGTTACAAAACATCCATCTTTTTGGAGATGTTACCGTTATTAACCGCTTTCGTTTTGAGCAGCGCTATTTCAATAATTTATCTAGCACTGGCTTCCGATATCGCTATCAACTTCGCACACTCATTCCCTTTGACTCACAAAAAAAATGGTCGCTCGCTTTCTATAATGAAATTTTTCTCAATGGCAATACCGTAACAGGCGGTCCTGTAGCAGGCCTTGATCAAGATCGTGCCTTTGCTGGCATTAATCATAAACTAACGCCTAACATTGCACTAGAGGCTGGCTATTTATACCAGACAATCAATCTTCCCAACTCCGATGTCTTTCCGGTAAATCATACTTTTTGTTGTTCGACGTATATTAGTTTTTAATCTATACTCGTCACGGATGAAGATTTGGATTTTTTCATTAAATGATGTAGCTGGAAAAAATCTAAACCCTTAACTTTCTAAACCCCTAAACTTCTCCTTATAAATGACAATCTTTAAACGGCCTTCCTTAAAATTTGGTTCGAAGCGTCGCAATGAAATGCCCGAGGGACTTTGGACAAAATGCCCTGAGTGTAATGAAATGATTCATCATCTTAAGCTCGAGGCTAATTTACGCGTCTGCCCACTATGTGGCCATCATTTTAGTTTTTCAGCACGAGAGCGTGTGGAAAGTCTCATGGATCCAGGTTCTTTTTCTGAAACCAATGCTGCGATGCGTTCTGTGGATCCCCTCCATTTTAAAGGCTTCTCAACTTACGAAGAACGTCTCCTCTCCTATGAAAAAAAGACAGGTCTCATCGATGCTGTTATCACAGGTCATGGAAGAATTGGCGGACAGCCCTTTGGTCTAGCTGCAATGGATTTTCAATTTTTAGGAGGAAGTATGGCTTCTGTTGTTGGTGAAAAACTAACCCGCATTATTGAAGAATCGACTAAAGCCAAACAACCTGTCGTCATTATTTCTACGTCAGGTGGCGCACGTATGTACGAAGGCGTACTCAGCCTCATGCAGATGGCAAAAACCAGCGCTGCTCTTGCCCGTCATGCACAGGCAAGACTCCCTTTTATTTCTGTGCTTACCAATCCAACGATGGGTGGCGTCACGGCTAGTTTTGCTGTGCTGGGAGATATTATTTTAGCAGAACCAAAAAGCATGATCGGATTTGCTGGACCACGCGTTATCCGCGAAATAGCTCACCAAGAACTTCCCAAAGGGTTTCAGACAGCTGAATTTTTACTAGAGCATGGCCTTATCGATGAAATTGTTCCTCGCACAGAGTTGAAAAATAAGCTGATGACGATTTTTTCATTACTGGGCTCATCGGTGCCCTGCTAGTTTTAATAGTGATTTGGGCAAATATGGACCAATGCCAGGATCTGCCATCGATCCCGATGTATGGTGCGAAAAACCGGTAAAAAAGAACTTCTCTCTCACATTTTTAGGTTAACACGTTACTCAGACAACTGTTACGTGGTAAAATTGCCGATATTTTTGTCATATACCATTCCTTACCAAAAAGCTTGATACCTTCCGCAAGGGTTCTATTATCCCCAGATGAGCGAGAAAATTTGCCCGGAATGTGAAATGAACGATGTGCTAGAGCATGTCGAAAAGTGGGAGTGTATGACTTGTGGCCATGAATGGCCACGTGAAGCAGAGCCTGAAAAGGCCCAAATTATAAAAGATGCGAATGGGAATGCTCTCATGGATGGCGACCGTGTAGTGCTCATTAAAGATCTCCCTCTCAAAGGGGCTCAAGTTCTCAAAGGAGGGACGAAAACAGGCCCAATTCGATTGGTTGATGGCGACCACGAAATTTCCTGCAAAATCGAAGAAGTCGGTGCAGTGGGACTCAAAGCCTGCTTCGTGCGAAAGACTTAACATCCTGGCTAATAACAGATGGCACCCCTATTAAGGAGAAACTGTGATCCTCCGTACAGATCAGAGTAACAGGGGGGATTCTTGACAGAAATTGATCAAGAAAGTTGTAAAATTTTAATGCTATTTCTAGTTTCCCTAGGTTAAGCAACAATATTTCTTTAAAATTGAAAAGAGAGGAATGAAAAAGTTTGAGGTGGTGGGTTAGGTTTTAGCGGAGGAATTGAGGGTTGAGGTAAGCATTGGAGGATTCCCCGTCATCAGATAATTCCATAAGGATAGCGAAAACAAGACGAAGGCAAGAGGCCGCGAACTTTAAGACTGGACAGAAAATTACGCCAGTAGGAGACCAGCAACGCGTACTTTTTCATAACGAGCATCTAGAATAAGATGAGAGATAGGAGGAATGCGGCGAGATCGCCATGCTTCCAGCATAGGATCAAGTTCAGTAGTAGCGCGACTGACTTGAGTGGATGTCACTTCCAAACCGCAGAGAGCTTCAAGAATATGGGTGACACGACGTGTGGAAACTCCCTGAAGATACATTTCAGCAATAGCAATGGAGAGAGCTTTTTCAGAACGTTGCCCTCGTTCAAGAGCATTGGGATAAAATGGAATATCGCTATTGCGGACTTGAGGTACTTTCAGCTCGATGGCACCCAAGCGACTCTCAATACAACGACTTTTAAAACCATTGGCATGTCCATTGCGCAAGGAATTGCGCTGGTATGGGGCTGCACCTAAATGTTGAGAACGCTCGACAAGCATGGCGTGATTGATGAGTAAAGAAATAGCCTCAGGTAAACCTTCAAGGCCAGTCTCTAGGATTGGGTTGAGTATATTTTGAGAAAGTGTAGTGTCAGTGTGCTCGGTCAT
>JBIRBD010000065.1:0-10538 GCA_044326465.1 Chthoniobacterales bacterium | reverse complement strand
ATATAAAAAAATGCACTTATATCAGCCTCTTAGGACAATGATACATTTTTAGCAGCTATGAAAAAAGATATTACTGCAGTCTCAACAGAGAACCAAGAAGCACTAAACATTTCTTATCTCCAGAAGGAGATGAGCAATTACAAGGAATGATCACCCCTCCCTTTTTTAAAAAAGATTCTGAGTATACTCGTCACGAATGAAAATTAGGATTTTTTCTGCGCTGAAGCTATTGACTCTGGTAAGGCGCCCCGAGCGAGACGCTATGCAAGCATAACGTGAGCGAGGGCAACGCTGCTAAAGTCAATAGAAACAAGTAGAAAACCCTAATTTTCATTCATGACGAGTATACTTCCAACAAAACCAGGCCACACCAATACCCAATATGCTAGCCGCCAAAAGATCCGACGGATGATGTGCTCCTAGTAGCAAGCGTGAAGAAGCAATAGCCAGAGCAAGACTCATGGCAACAAGTCCCCAGAACGGACTCGCAAAAAGAATCACTGAGGCAAAACCAATTGCTGTCGCTGTGTGACCTGATGGAAAGCTATTATATTCCGATATTCCAATGAGGCAGCGCCCCTCATGATATACTCCATACCAGCCTTGTTCAATGGCAGGTGACGCACGCGGCCGCGTTCTACCGGTGGTGAGCCGAAGTGTATTGGTAAGGCCTCCGGCTATTGTGGAGGCGATCATCGCTATCAAAAAAATTCGCTGCCATCGCAAATTTTTAAAAGCGCGTGCGATAAAAAACGCGATCAGCCCAAATAATATTAACTCTGGCCAATCTCCATAACGGCTCACCGCCCGCACGATTAAATTCAAGAAAGAATGTTCCCATGTCACTCCTTCAACCTTTAAAACAGCGGCATGCACAGGTGCATCGATTAAAAATGCACCCCACATTAAAAAAAAAATTCCTAATAAGAAAAGAATGTAACGAGTAATAAGTAGCCAGTAGCGAGTCATAAAAAAATTAAAACCATAAAAGTAATGAGTTATGAGTAAAGGGTAAAGAGTTATAAGGTGATCTATGCCACTTGCGAATGAATTTTAGGTTTCTACTCTTTACCCCTTACTCTTTATTCGTTACTAATCCTTCATGTTTTTCAAAGGCTCTGACATTCTTTCGGTTGATCAATTTGAGCGTGCTGATGTTGCAAAAATTTTTGCGGTTGCCGCAGAAATGGAAGTTTACGTGCGTCGTCAAAGAATCACACGCGTTTTAGAAGGCGCTGTTCTTGGAAATCTTTTTTTTGAACCAAGCACACGCTCTCGCGTAAGCTTCGCAACCGCATTCTATCGACTTGGCGGAGCCGTAAGTGATACAACGGGATTTTCTTTTTCTTCTATGGCAAAAGGTGAATCAATCTACGATACAAGTCGCGTCATGGGTGGCTATGCTGATGTTCTGGTCGTGAGACATCCAGAAGAAGGCTCTATCAAGGAATTCGCAGAGGCGACTAATTGTCCTGTCATTAATAGCGGAGATGGCGCAGGGGAACATCCAACGCAGGCCCTGCTCGATCTTTACACTATTATGCGTGAAGGCGGAAAAAATTTTGATGACCTCGACGGGCTCTCGATTGCAATGGTCGGTGATTTAAAGCATGGCCGCACGGTTCACTCGTTGACCAAGCTTCTTTCGTTATTCAAAAACATATCCTTCACTTTTATTGCACCAGAACCATTGAAAATGCCTGAGGCTATTATAAAACAATCACTCGCTCGCGGTCATCGCATCCAACAGGGTGAAGATTTTGCAAGTGGTCTTGCAAGTGCTGACGTTGTATACATGACACGATTGCAAGAAGAGCGTTTTGCAACCCTAGACGAAGCGGAACAATATCGCGGACGTTATCAGCTCGATCGAAAATTTTACGAACACCACTGCCGTCCAGGGACACCTATTTTACATCCGCTACCACGCGACAGTCGTCGAGGAGCCCAGGAAATTGCTGACGATTTGAATGATCACTCACAGCTAGCTATTTTCCGCCAAACAAATAATGGTATTGCCATAAGAATGGCTCTCTTTGCATTGGTGCTTGATGTTGTGGATCAAGTTCACTTAACAGCGAGAGATGCTTCTTGGAACTAACTTCTTGGCGCGTCGTCACCAAAAGGTTCTAGCCCCGGAAGCAAATCTCCTTCCGTTGTTCCAACGCCTGACTTACGGCGTTTTTCCAAGCGGTCAGGAGCGATGCGAACGATCTCGTGAGCCAGTCCTAATTTTTCCATGATACGAAGTAAAATTCCTGAAGGATCAATCTGCCACCAACGCATACCATGAAACGCAGAGCGAGGAAAAGCGTGATGATTGTTATGCCAACCTTCACCCATCGCTAAAATTCCAAAAATAAAATTATTTCGACTAGCGTCGGTTGTTTCAAAATCACGTCCACCATAAGTATGGCAGATAGAATTAATCGACCATGTTACGTGGTGATTTAGAAAAACACGGACAAGCCCCCCCCATAAAAATCCTTCAAAGCAACCTTGTTTGAAACCATGGAGACCACCTCCATGGAATATTTCAAGAAATCCACAAACTAATGTTGGAATTAGAAATCCGAGGAACACCCAAAGAAAAAATGTCTTACTCATAAAAACAATGAGTGGATCTTTTAACAATGGACCTGCGTACTTCTGAATGTTCGGTTGAAAGTCATCGAGAATCCAACCAACATGTCCATGTAAAAAATTTTTCGTGGGACTATGAGGGTCCCCCTCCATATCCGAATTAGCATGATGCTGAATATGCGTTGCGGCCCAATTTAAGGCAGGACCTTGCAATGTCATCGAGCCGCAAGCCAATAAAACAGCACGAACCCACTCTGGCGCTTGAAATGCCTTATGCGTGAGCATGCGGTGAAAACCAAGTGTAATCCCAAAGCCTCCTAGAATAAACATTACAAGCATCACAATCAACGAGCTCATATGGACCATCCGATTCCAGAGAAGATAAATCGCAAAGACCGTGGCAATAATAGGAATCCAGACAACAAGAAACAAAATCACTTTGTTAAATGTTGAAGATTCTTGCTTGGTAAATAAATGGGTTAACTGAGTCATAGAGTATTAACCTACGTTAAATAAACTAAAAAGCAAGGCTGAGTCGCTGCGGCCGCTAGTTAGAGCTTTCCAGGCAGCTTTGTTTTTATTAAGCGGCTCAAGTTGATGACCCGCTATCGTAGGCTGGACTATGGGCTATGGACTATTGGGCAGAAAAAAAAGAAACCAGAGCTCTAGGAAATTTGTAAAATATAAATGGCAAAAAATAACGTTTTCACCAAAAACCGTTAATTTAGGTCATTTAACTTTCTTCAAACCCCTCAACCCTTCACCCCCTCAACCCCTCAACCCCTCAACCTCTTTATTGATTCAACCTCTTTATTGATTTCACCTTCAAATATACCAAGAACAAACTCCGCTATATCTTGACTTGCTGCAGGATAAGAGATCGTCTTCAAATGCTGTTTCCATCGTCTCCATGTAGCTGCATCACCAGCAAAAACTTCCGCTGCTGAAGCTGCTAACGTTGCTGGATAATGAGCTGCCAATCGACCAATATCGTGACGTTCGATGAGTTCAATATTCCCCTCTTCTTGCCCAGGCACAATCTGACTTATCAAAATCGGACATTGCGCTGCCATGGCTTCGTGCACAATGGCACCACCAGCTTTGCCTACATAAAGATGATGAGTACTGAGTAACTCAGGAATTTGATTAGTCCATCCAATAAGCTGCACGCGCTTTCCATCGATGACACCTGATTTTCCTAAAAAAGCATGCAACTCTCTCATTCTTCCGGTGATGACCGTAACTTGGACATCAGGCAGCTCTGCAAGCGCGCGAATCACTGCGAACGCCTGAATAGTTTTGGATGAGGGAAGGTAAAGAATTTTCCATGGAGCACCTGCTGTTTCTGGCAAAGGAGTCATTGTAGCCAAGCGTGGAGCCACAGGAAATCCAAGCACATGCACGCGCTCGCTAGGAATATTATCTTTGCGAAGAACGAGTGCTGTTTCTTCATCAGCCACAATAAAAAAATCACTCTTCGCTCGATACCATGAAGTATTAATAGCTGTAGAGTCTGTAATAACGGTCACAAGAGGAACATAGCAAGCGGCATGACATGATTCACGAAGTTGAGCTATCAAAAATGCGTAGAGCGGATAGGTAGAAACAATCACATCAGGCTGAAATTCGCTTACTTTTTTCGCAAGAGAACGGCGTAACCGGGCAGCCATGAATAAAGACTTTTCCAAGCCTCCTGGACGATCCAGAAAATTAAAAATTATCCCCCAAGCCATGGGTAATTTATTAATAGCAAAACGATAACAAGCTTGCAGAAACTTCGTTGTGCCAGGCAGTGTTTGTTGATAAATATCAACGATACTTACCTCAACATCAGGCTTCTCTTTCAATGCTTCACTGATGTTGTAAGCCGCGGTATTGTGCCCTTCACCAAATCCCGCTGTTAATATCAAAATTTTTTTTGTACTCATTCGCCCTCGCATAAAATGCTACGGCGTATTCTGCCGTCACGTGATTTTTATAAATGATGATGATCTGACATCTAATGTACAGGTAGGCGAGCTATACCCAAGCAGAATGAAGATGGTGGATGGGGAGGGATTCGAACCCTCGGTACCGATAAAAGTACACACGCTTTCCAAGCGTGCGCATTCGACCACTCTGCCACCCATCCTTAAAAACTGCGGCCCCTATTTCTAGGCAGAAGATTCGATGAGTGCAAGCCAAGAGAAGTTCGGAGTTGGTAGTTCTTGGTTAGTAGTGTTAGAATCCTCCATTAACCGTAACTACGAACCAACTAACTACGACCTTCTTCCCTATGAGTGCAGCAGCTACTGAAATTTTAAATGTGCAAATTGACGGTGTTTGGAAGCAATTTCCAAAAGGAACGCGCCTCATCGAAGCCTGCTTACAGAGCGGTCAGAACATTCCTCATTATTGCTATCATCCAAAATTGAGCTCTCCGGGAAATTGTCGGATGTGTTTGATTGAGCTTGGCTCCCCGAAGCTAGGTCCCGATCGTAAACCAGAGCTTGATTGCGAAGGCCACCCACTTATTAATTGGAGCCCTCGTCCTGCAATCTCCTGTGCCCTTGACATCAGTGAAGGAATGGCCGTGCGGACTAACTCCCCACTGGTGCAAGAATGCCGCAAAGGGGTGATGGAATTTCTACTCATCAACCATCCTCTCGACTGCCCTATCTGCGACAAAGCAGGAGAATGTCGTTTGCAAGAATTCTCTGTTGAGTATGGAAATGGAGGTTCTCGTTTTCTTGATGAGAAAGTGAAAAAACCAAAACATGTTGATATTGGCGAACGGATTGTTCTTGACGATGAACGTTGTATTCTCTGCTCACGCTGTATTCGATTCATGAAAGAAGTCGCCCATGACGATGTATTAGGCTTTGTCGATCGCGGCAGCCATACAACATTAACGGTCCACCCTGGAAAACGCCTCGATAGTAATTATTCACTCAACACCGTTGATCTCTGCCCAGTTGGCGCGCTCACATCGAAAGATTTTCGTTTTAAAATGCGCGTTTGGTTTCTCAAAGAAACAAAAACAATCGACGTCACTTGTGGCACAGGATGCAATATCATTATCAGCAGCCGTGAAAATAAAATCTATCGCATCACGCCGCGTCAAAACGATGAAGTGAATTCTTATTGGATGCCTGACTCTCATCGTCTCAATTATACTTACCTGCACCGTGAAGATCGCCTGACTAAGCCGCTTCTAAAACAAGAAGGAAAATTCAACACCTCATCATGGACCGATGCAATTGCTACTGTTGCAGAAATTTTACAAAAAACAGAACCTGGCTCCTGTGCAATGATTGCCTCTGGCCGCATGACCAATGAAGAACTATTTCTTGCTAAAAAATTAACAGCCTTATTAAAAATTGATCTCGTAGATATTCGTCCACGACCTCAAAAACCTGATGGCATCTTGATCTGCGAAGATGGCAATCCCAACACACGCGGCGCACAACTTTTAGGCCTCACGACAAAAGAACCTGGTGGACGTCTTTTAGAAATTGCAGCAGGCATCGCTTCAGGAAAAATCACTTCGCTTATTTGCCTTCAAGAAAATGCTCTCGCTTGCGGACTTACATCTCACGATTTAAAAAATCTCAAAATTTTTATCATTGTCGATATTCTTCCGAATGCAACCACCGATGCAGCTTCCATCATACTTCCCGGCACAGGTGCTGCAGAAAAACGTGGCTCTATGATTAATATTAAAGGTCGCCTTCAGCGCCTTAATTGCGCTATCACTGCACCAGGTGAAGCGCGCGACGATTGGGAAATCTTACGCGACCTCATAGAAGCAATCTCTGGAAATCAAGGTCCAACCTCAATTGAAGAGCTCTTTAGTGACATGGCAAAAGAAGTTTCCGAATTAAGCGAATTGAATCTTGGAAAAATTGGAGACCTCGGTGTTGCCCTACTAAAGTAGATTGTAAGTCATTGCTAGTTATCAATAACTGATAATTATCAACGGACAACTGATATCAAAATTGCAGGTTATTAACCTTCTTATCCCTTACAGGCCCATAAATAAAAAAATAACCTTTTAAAAACATACAAAAATCAACTTCGACCTCATGAAAAATAATACCAAACTTATTCTTATTACCACTCTCTTACTTAATTGTAGCACCTTTCGTGCGCACGCATATGCACAAACACAGACATACGCGAGCGCATACGCGCAGGAGGAAGCTATAGCGCTTGTAACAGTAAGCGACTATTGTGATTTTTTAAATCATGTGGCCGCCACCGACCCTCATCATCTCTACGATGAGGCGATGGGCTCTAACGAAAATACAGCCTGCATTCAGCGCTTGGGAGAGCCTGGAAGCTATCATTATGAAGTCATTACAGGTCGAGAAAATGATCCCATTACTTATGTAACTTGGCTTGATAAAGCTCGTTACTGTAACTGGCTGGAAGCCAGCGAAGCTGGCAGCAATAATGAAGCTCCCTCTTCTACCACATCAACTTCCACTTCCAACTCTCACATCGAAGATGTGAGCGAAACAGGAGTCTATGATTTAACTGCAATTGATAAGGCTGAAGCTGATGGTTCTTCCATGGGTTTAGTTATTTCAAAAAATCCCAACGCAAAATTCTTCATCGCTGATGAAAGCTATGATCTATCGTTGAAATCAGCTCAATCCGATTTTTATATTAATCGACCATCAGTGCCAACGTTGAGCTTAATATCATCTTCGACGCTTTCTTCGTCCCTATCATCCATTTTTAATGAAAAATCAGAATTACTCAAAGGTCTAGCAGTTGGGGCTTTCGTTGTAGGATGCATGATGACCCAAAATGGAGAAATACTAGGCAATGATGCAACACGTTTTAATGATTCACTAACTAGCGTGAACAATAATACTTTGTTAACACTTCAAGACTTTAGTAATGCAGCTGAGGCTGATCCAACGGCAACGCGCTTTATCATTCGTGAAAATGATGGTGTTCGTTCCATTCATCCTCAAGAGGCTACTGACGAATCTCTTGATAGAAGCAGGGTTGAAAATCAGGTGATCATTGGAGCCTTGAGAGCTGCTCTAGAACGTGAACATCCTACAACATTGGTGAACGAAGCGCTTCCTCAAAATAACGAATTAGAGTTAAATTCCCTTCATTTAAGCGCTCAGAAGATTCGTAATATTCTTCATAAGATTAATCCTCCTAGAGTGCGTTCTGTGGCAATCCCTAGACGATCTAACATTACTCTTGAGCACTTTGATATTGATTCGCTGATTCATATGAAGGTTAGTAGGAATCAGTCTGCTCTTATTGATATCTATAAAGAAGCCGATGCTTTTTGGAATGAAGCTGAAGAAGCTTGGAATCGCCGCTCTATTACACAATTCGATGTTGAAGAAAAGATAGACATACTAAATAAGGCTACTGAACTTTTCAAAGAGGAAGAAGAGAAGTTTGCTGAATCTAATGAATATAAAGATAATACGTTTAAAAAATTTGCTGATGGCGCAGAGGTCGCTTCTGATATTCTTAGTATGATTAATACTCCTGTTGTGTCTCTTGGAGGGATGGCCAAAGCTGCTGCTACGACTGCACGTGCAATGGACTATATGATGGATGAACAAGCGTCTCGTACAAGGGGTGCCTCCGAGGCTAAAAGGCATGCTTCTATCGCTGCTAGACGCGGTTCTATAGACCTCGAAGGTATTGAGAATAACGCATCTAGAATTCAGGCTAAAGCTCAGCAAGCTGAAGATGCAGCTAAAGACTCTGAAGCTAAGGAGACAATGGAGATTGCCAAGGATATTATTCCTCCTATCCATGAGCAAAATCAGGATCTTTGGACTGCTTGGGCTGAAAAGCTTATTAAAGCTGCTCAGTTGGATCCTATCCATACAGATAAAGTTAGGATTACAGGAATGGCTCATCCTCTTTTAACTGCTGAAATTGCAGCCTCTGCTTGGGATGCCAGAATAGCAGCATCTGAGAAATTAATAAGAAGCTTACAAGAAAAAACCATTCAGAAAGCTTCTCATGAAGAAGCTGAAGCTGAAGCAATAAAAGCTAGGAATTTTGCTAATGCTGCCAAAAATAGCCTTGAAGTAGCTGCTAGTAAAAAGGTTGCTTTAGAAAGAAGGCTAGAGGAGGCTAAACAAGAGCTAAGAGATGTCGATAAACAGATAAAGAATCTCCAGGCAGAGGCATCTGATGCAATGCAAATGCGATTAAAGCCACATTTAGAAAATCAAAAAAAATTGAGAGCTGAAATTGCTACGATTGAGTTGACTGATCTTCCAAGTGCTAAAGAAAATATACAACAACTTACAATAAGTTATAATCGCATTGAAGAAAATGCTCTTAATACCGAAGAAGAAGTACGTGCAAATATTATTAAAAGCTTTAGTGATGAAGAAAAAAATAATAGCAGGAATCTTGATAGAGCTTATGCCCGTGCAGAGAGCGATCAAGCAGCAAAGCGAGATCTCTTTGATCCGATGCTTTCAAGAATTCAACATGCTAAAATTGAAATAGATCATCTTACTAGAGCAGTTAATGCTGTATTCGATGAAGCTTGCAATAAGAGTAAATCTGCGACTGATGCTTGGACTTATGCTAAGAGTCTGTGCCATCAGGCTCTAGATCATTGGGACGAAAGAGCTACTGAAGTTGAGAAGGCTTATCAACAAGCAGCTCAATTCTCTAGAGCTGCCGAAGCTGCGTGGATTTCTAGTATGAAGGCTAAAGCAGAAGCTTCCAACGAGGATAGATTAGCTAAAAAAGGGCTTTCTTATTTTTGGTTAGATATAAATAGAAAATCTTATTTTACGGATCTTTCTAAAGAGCGCGAAGGAAGATCTGTTTGGAGAGCCAAAACAATTCAAGCTGAGAAAAATGCAGAAGCTGCTACCAGTATAAAAACTTTGATGATTAAAAGATCACTGGCAAATGCAAAAGCAGCTTGGAATAGCAGCTATCAAGCTGCTAGAGCTTTTATGGAAGTTCGTCAGCATACTACTCCTTATCATTTTGCGACTCTCGCTCATACAGCTTATGAGGCTCTTCTAACGGCCTGCGATAGAGATATAGAACCTCATGTTTATAATGCTCTGAGTGCTACTGCTACGGCCGTCTCTCACGCTGCTAGATGTGCTGACTCTAATACTACTGATGATATCATTCGTATGGCTAATGATTGGGCTAATGAGGCTAGGGCTTCAGCTTCTCCTGTTTCCAACGATGATGATAATACTATTTGGGCTGATGATGTAGCCTGGGCTCATCAGACTGCTCAAGATGCGGCTACATTTATGATAGCTTCTGCTAGATGGAAGACTGCTAGGTCTACTCCTGTTGTTCCATGTACTCCTAATTGTATCATCCAATAATAGTATTTTATTATTGCTTATCCCCTTCTAAGAAGGGGACAAGCAATGACGTTTTTAGGTCTAATACAGCTATCGCTGCGGTTTAAAAGTTGAGGCGTTGAGGACTTTAAGAGTATAAATCCTCTGGAGAAAAATGAAAAAAACCTCAGCGATTTTACTTGGTTTAGTAGCTCTTTTTAAGCATTGCAGCCTTATCGCTGCAATCGCATCGAGCTTTTATTCACAGCCCCCAAGCCAAGAAGTCACTAAATACCAAGTCACAGCAAGCGACTATTGCGAATTTTTAAATCAGGTCGCAACAGTAAGCGATTCCCATCATTTCTATGAGGAAAAAATGGGCCACGATCCGCTTGTAGCCTGCATCACCCGCGTAGGCGCGCCCGGGCGATGGCACTATGATGTTGTTGCAGGAAGAGAAAATTACCCCATTCACTATGTCAGCGAGTTGGCTCAAGCCAGCTACGCTGATAGATTGCAGGCAGTAATCAGCTGCGCTGATAGGCTAAAGGTTAAAGGCTATAGGCTGGAGGAAGAAGCTAGCGAAACTGGCAAGTTAGAGAGAATTAATGGTGAAATTTCTTCTTCTACCACTTCAACTTCAACTTCTAACTT
>JBIRBD010000050.1:0-12450 GCA_044326465.1 Chthoniobacterales bacterium | reverse complement strand
GAGCATATTGCGCTAATTTATAACGAGCCATTGCCGTTTTTAGGATTAAGATTTAACTTGGCTTTGAAAGAAGTCTATTGACTAAAAACGGTGATGGGAGTGAGAAAATTAACGTTAGAGCTTAGTCTAAAAATGATTTTTAAAAGCCCGTGGCATATCCAATGGGTACGTGAGGGTTTTTGAAAATTATTTTGAGGCTGAGCTATTGCATTAATTTGCCACGATCCATTGCCGTTTTTAGGTTGAAAGCTCTGATGAACGACTGCATTGGCATGGATCAAGCTCTGAAGAGAGCTTCATCACAACTCACACCTTCGGCGAAGTAGCAGAAAAAGATGGTCGGGGCGACAGGATTCGAACCTGCGACATCTTGGTCCCAAACCAAGCGCTCTACCAAGCTGAGCTACGCCCCGGAAAAAAGAAGACTCTATGCCGCTTCTGCGCATAACGCAAGAAACCTCTTAATAAAATTTATATGCGTTGCATCGCATCCGCTTTGAGCCACTGCCAGAGCTCTTCTAACTCGATAGTAATTTTTTCTTTTACAGCTTTTAACTCTGCTATAGAAAATTTTCCTAAGGCAGGCTTCTCCATTGCGAAAAGATAAAACTTAATCTTGGGCTCTGTTCCCGATGGACGAATAACGATACGACGACCACCTTCCATGTCAATCATGAGCATGGCCTCGGCGGGCAAAAGCTCCCCTTCGCTATCATAGATTTTTTCTGTGGCAAAGTTTTTTACTGCCATCACATAAGCCCCATGGATGCTTACAAAAGGCTTGGTCGTTGTGTAGGAATCCATCAACCTTTCCATTTTTTTTGCCCCTTCAGCTCCTTCTAGCGCGAGCGATTCTCCACGCTCTAAATAAAAACCATATTCACAATAAATTTGATCGAGCAGCTCGGGCAGCGTGATCTTTTTATTTTTTGCATAGGCGGCTACTTCACAAAAAGCAAGGACTGCAGCGTTTCCATCTTTGTCCCTCACAAAATCTCCAACGCTATAACCGTAACTCTCTTCGCCACCGAAGACAAAATAACTAGAATCCCTTAAGCGTTCTTCGCGACTTGTCACCTCGCTGAGGCGACGATAATTTTTTCGGACATCAGAGGAAAGTTTGTTTTCATAGAGAGCAAGCTTCGCTCCAATGTACTTAAAACCAGTCAATGTCTCAACGCAACGTACACCAAATTTTTCAGCGATTGCGCGTTGAAGATCTGTTGTAACAAGACTCTTAATAACGACAGCATGCTTTTTATTTTTCTCATTTAAAATTCCACAAATAAAAAGTTGCGTCAATCGATACCAAAGCATCAAAACCCCAATTTGATTTCCTGTGAGAAGTTCTAGTGCACCTGCAGCATTGCGCACGGCCACGCCCATACGATCATCATCTGGATCTGTTGCTAATACAAGATCGCCTTGTTCGCGGTCGGCCAGCTGCATCCCAAGCGTAAGTGCTTCTGCATTTTCAGGATTTGGAGATTTTACGGTAGAAAAAAATCCATCCGGTATCAGCTGTGTTTCAACTGGTAGACAATCGATACCAAGACGCTTAAGTAGTGGAAGAACGATCGCTCCACCAACTCCGTGCAGCGGAGTATAGACAACTTTAAGCCTGGGCTCACTTTTCACCAACGCTGGGTTAAGCAACAATGTCTGTAGACGCTGTAGATAAGCCTCATCCATAGAAGCACCAAGCATGATGATTTTTCCCTGCTCTGCTTCTGGCAACGGTTCATAGCGTTCGCTTTTAATAGCATTCACCTGCTCAATGATAGCTGAAGCATGTGGCTCGATTACTTGACCCCCATCTTCAAAATAGACTTTGTAGCCGTTGTAAGCTGGTGGATTGTGGCTAGCCGTGATATTAATACCTGCCATTGCGTTCGATTCTCTTACTGCGAAAGAAAGCTCAGGCGTTGATCGAGGTCTTTCAAAAAGCAAGGCATCACAACCATGCTCTGTGATGACTTTTGCTACAAGGTCTGCAAACTCTCGCGAAAAGAATCGCGTGTCATAGCTGATGCAGATCTTAGGCCGAGTCGCGGAATTTAAAGTCGTGATATTTTGCACCGACTTGGTCCCAGAATCTATTTTTAGTTGCTCCTTTCGATGCCACTCCCTCACATAGTTCACGAGGCCCCGCGTAGCACGTACAATATTGTAACTATTGACGGCGTTAGTTCCAATGCAGGCAATTTCAGGACGTCCGTCGGAACGTTGCCTTATTCCTTTTTCAGCCTTCGTTACAATACCACCTATCGTCTTTCCTCGCAGACCACCAGTACCAAAAGCCAAGGTGCGGAAAAAACGATCATCAAGTTCTTTCCATGCCCCCTGATCAAAAAGCTCTGCAATAACACTCTTTTCGAGAGCCGTTGATGATTGCATCAAAAACTCACGAATATTTTCAGCAGATGCTGGCAAAAGATAACCGGCCTCGGAAGCCGCAAAAACCGCCTTAAGAAGAGAATCCATAAATTATTATTGACTAGGTATATAATCAAAAAATTAGCGGCGAACTTTTTCTACTATATTTTTTTTCTAAACTATAAGAGAGAGGAAAGACCACCGAGTCATCATCGCGGTCAGCAGTATCAATATTAAGAAAAAGCGGTCCTGCCCGTTGAATGATGATCGGCGAAGAATCTTGATTCAACGCAGAAGAAGTTTTATAGGAGGAGGGAGAATTTAAGAAATCACTACCAGCTCCATTAAAATTTTCCGAACGCAAAATAAATAAAGTGACAAGAACGCCAGCTAGCGTGGTCGTCACATATGCTATTTTTGGCACTTGAAATTCAGTAATTAAAAGACCCATCCTTCTTTTAATAATTTCCAACAATGATGGTTGTAATAACTCCGTTCGCTGACGACGCTGAAACTCCTCAATAAATAGTTCCACTGCATTAGGAGGAGCTGACTCGTAACGTTTAAGTTGAATAAGACGGTGAATCTTTTGTTCATCCATAGTGGATTTTGGTTTATCTTGGTTTATGTTGGGTTAATTTAAATTAAATTCATGGAGGTAAGTTTGCAACTGCCGATGAGCATAAAAAATTCGTGATCGGACGGTACCCTCTGTTGTTTTAAGAATCTTTGCGATTTCTGCTTGAGGTACTCCTTGAATATCAAAAAGAGTGACAACGGCACGGTGTTCATTAGAAAGCTTGAGCATTGCACTATTTAATTTTTTTTGAAGCTCTTGTGCATTGATGAGCAAGCGGGGATCCCCTTGATTTGCGGCAGCAATAAAATCAGGGTCGCTTTCAATACTTTGATCAATATCATCAAGGCTTGAATGTTGACGACGACCTCTTTTTTTAAGAAAATTGAGCGTCATATTCACTGCAATCCGATGAATCCATGTATAAAAGCTAGCTTGTTCGCGAAAGCCATTGATCGAGCGATAGGCCTTAGAAAAAACATCCTGTAGCAAATCATTCGTATCTTCATTATTGGAGGTCATATGGTAGATCAAACCATAGAGGCGGGAATGATATCTTCGTATAAGATCATCAAAAGCCAACGGATCACCTTCTTGGGTCCGAACAACAAGATCTTTATCGAGCAACTCTTTTTCTGGCATAGCTAGGCGTTTGACCCTAGCAGAGACCGGGCAATGAAGGAAACCATATCTTTATTAAAAAGAATTGGCGATTTTCAATCGTTTTCTCTACCCTATATACTCGTCACGGATGAAGATTCGGATTTTTTACGCAGGAATTATTGCTTCTAGCAAGGCAGAAGAGTGAAGCGCTATGCGAGCATAATGCAAGCGATGACAACACCTCTAGAGACAATAAGGACAAGTAACAAAAACCAGTGTCTTCATTTGTGACGAGTATAGATCTTGTCTTCTTTAAATTAATTTTTATCACTATGTCTTGTTGCACCACTTCCGATACCCCCGCTAACTTCCATGATCTCTCCAAACGCATTAATCCTGACCAAAAGCGTCTCGTTAATTGCAAACAGGTCGATGTGAATCAACTCATGCCCCTCAAATATGAGTGGGCTTGGGAATATTACATCAAAGGTTGTGCTAACCACTGGATGCCGAATGAAGTCCCAATGCAAGGGGATATCGAACTTTGGAAATCGAATCGTCTTACCGAAGAAGAGCGTAAAGTCATCATGCGCAATCTTGGTTTTTTCAGCACTGCTGAAAGCCTTGTTGGAAATAATATCGTGTTGGCTATCTTCAAACACATCACTAATCCAGAAGCCCGTCAATACTTACTCCGACAGGCTTTTGAAGAAGCTATTCATACACATACATTTCAATATATCGTAGAAAGTCTTTCGCTCGATCAGCGAGAAGTTTTCAACATGTATCATGAAGTCAATTCGATTCATGATAAAGATGCTTTTGAAATGACGCTTACTGCTGAGATCATGCAAGATGGCTTCTCAACGGAGACGCAAGAAGGGTTACAGACATTTTTAAAAAATCTTGTTGGGTTCTATGTCATCATGGAAGGCATCTTTTTTTATAGCGGCTTTGTGATGCTCCTCAGCTTTAAACGCCAAAATAAAATGGTCGGCATCGGCCAGCAATTCGAATACATCATGCGCGATGAATCGATCCATCTGAATTTTGGCATCGATCTCATCAATGGCATACGCCAAGAAAACCCAAGCATTTGGACTCCTGAGTTTGAAAAGGAAATTAGCACAATGATCTTGAAAGCCGTTGAACTCGAAGTGACCTACGCAGAGGATTGCATGCCTCGTGGCATTCTTGGACTCAATGCAAAACTCTTTCGTCAATACGTTCAATATATCGCCGACCGACGTTTTGATCGCCTCAATATACCTTTCAAATTTGGAAGTAAAAATCCTTTTCCATGGATGAGTGAAGTTACTGATCTTTCCAAAGAACAAAATTTCTTTGAACGCAAAGTCACGGAGTATCAAAAAGCAGCGTCGCTGGAATGGTAGTTTTTACAACTGCGAAGTAGTTGTAAAAAGGTTGAGAGGCTGAGCCGCTGCTACGTCACCTTTTGAGTGCTTGAGTGCAGTGCTTCAACCTAAAAACAGTAATGGATCATGGTAAATTAACGTAATATTCTCAGTCTTAAAATGATTTTCCAACCGGCTAACGTACTTTCCAGGTATGCTTCGCCGTTTTAAAAATCATTTTTAGACTAAGTCTTTACATTAATTTCCTCACTCCGATCACTGTTTTTAGGTCCGCCTAAGAAAACGTGCTCGGCACTTTATAAAACAATCTGATGAAAAATAATTCTGCCTATCAAAACTTTCTCACCGAGCGTGAACAAATTTTGCGCTACAAATGGCTTGAAAGCGAAAAACGGGGTTATGATATCGCCTTTGAGCAAGCTTTAGTTGATTGGGCTACCATTAGGAGAGCTTCTTGGCAAGAGGAACAGAAAACTTTGGAAGAGAAAAACTCATGAAAAATTTAGTTATCAAAAATGGCCGCGTCATTGATCCTGCAAATGGCATTGATGAAATTCGCGATCTTTTTATTACCCATGGAGTCATTGCCGATCATCCCTCACCTGATGCAGAAGTCATCGATGCCACAGACCTCATCGTCTCACCAGGGTTGATTGATATTCATGTTCATTTTCGCGAACCTGGCCAGGCTCACAAAGAAACCATTGCTACGGGAACCAAGGCAGCAGCGGCTGGTGGGTTCACCACGGTTGTTTGCATGCCAAATACTACACCTTCGGTTGACACCCCTGAAACAGTTGCTTGGGTTCAACAACAGGCCGCCGCAACAGGCTGCATTAATGTTTTCACAACGGGTGCTCTTTCTGAAAATATCGCTGGCCAGAAGCTAGCTCCGTTAGAGGCTTTGGCAACGGCTGGTGTTGTGGCCTTTACTGATGACGGTCGTTGTATTCAAGATTTAAAGCTTATGAGAGAAGCCGTCATGCGCGTGCGTGCCCTAGGAAAGCCAATCATGGAGCATTGCCAAGATGAAACACTCACACCCAAAAGTATCATGCACGAAGGAGACTGGAACAAACGGCTCGGTCTTGCTGGATGGCCACGTGAGGCTGAAGAGATCATCATCGCTCGCGATATTTTGCTTGCTGAAGAAACAGGTCAACCGATTCATTGTCAACATATCAGTTCTGGAGGTAGTATTCGCCTGCTTCGCGAGGCGCGCGCGCGAGGAGTTCCAATCTCAGGGGAAGCTTCGCCTCATCACATCATCTTCACTGATGAACGCCTAAAAAATCTCGATACGAATTTTAAAGTCAACCCTCCTCTGCGCACACAACACGATATTGACGCAATCCTTGACGGCATCGCTGATGGTACCATCACGATCTTAGCCAGCGACCATGCTCCTCATGCGACTTTTGAAAAAGAGAAGCCGATCGATCAAGCTCCGTTCGGCATGCTAGGCCTCGAGACAGAGCTCGCTCTTTTTCTCACCATTTTATTTCATCAGAAAAAACTTCTTTCCCTCTCACAGCTACTAGAAAAATTAACGATCAATCCATCACGCTTATTAAACCTTCATCGCGGCACGTTAAGCCTCGGCGCAATTGCTGACATAACCCTCATCGATCCTAATGTTGCATGGACCTATGATAAAGAAACATCTGCCTCTCTCTCACGCAACACTCCATTCCATGGAGAACACTTCCTCGGCCGGGCGGTAAGGACGATCGTGGCTGGAAAAACTGTGTGGAAATTGAAATGAAATCTACTTATCAACTCCTTACTAAAGATCCCTCCAGCCATGCTCGTGCTGGCATTGTCACCACACGCCGCGGAGAAATTGAGACGCCTGTCTTCATGCCAGTCGGTACGCAGGCCACAGTAAAAGCCGTTTCGCCTGATGAGCTTTATTCCTTAGGTGCAAAAATAATTCTCGGCAACACTTATCATCTTCATGTAAGACCGGGTGAAGAGCTTATTAAGGACCTCGGTGGGCTGCATCATTTTATGCAATGGAATCGCTCGATCTTGACCGATAGTGGTGGCTTTCAAGTTTTCTCGCTCGCACGCTTACGCAAAATCACCGAAGAGGGGGTACATTTTCAAAATCACCTCGATGGCACGCCGACCTTTATTTCGCCGGAAGTCTCCATGAAAATTCAGCGCGATCTTGGATCTGATATCGTTATGGCTTTTGACGAATGTCCTCCCTATCCCTGTGCACATGATGCGATGTCAACAAGTTTAGAACGAACATTGCGATGGGCACGGCGCTGTAAAGATTGGTGGCAAACACAACCTGAAGAAGTTCGCCCACTTGTTTTTGGTATCGTCCAAGGCGGCTCGCACGATGATCTGCGCAAGCATTCCTCTCAATCGCTCGTAGAGATTGGCTTTGATGGCTATGCCGTGGGTGGCGTCAGCGTTGGTGAGCCAGAGCCAGAGATGATTCAAGCCATTGAGTCCTCTGTCCCCTACCTTCCTGAAACAGCACCTCGTTATGCTATGGGCCTCGGAACACCACCACAAATGATTGAAATGGTTGCCCGTGGGATTGATATGTTTGATTGTGTTTTGCCAACACGCCTCGCACGCAATGGAACGGCCTTCACTAGTAGCGGCACGTTAAATTTAAAAAATGCCCCCTACGCACGCGACACTGATCCTATTGAGCCTGGATGCGAATGCCCAGCCTGTACAAAATTCACACGCGCTTATCTGCGTCACCTCGTTAAATCCGAAGAAATTCTAGGCCTACGCCTTCTCTCGCTGCATAACCTACATTTTTATTTGAATCTTCTTCGTCGCGCACGCAGAGCCATTTTGGAAGGAACATTTGAAAGCTTCAGGAGAACATTTGTTGCTGGATATGCAGTACGCGTCATGGAGAATTAAGAAAGCGTCATAATTGCTCATCTCCTTCTGGCGAAGAAGACGAGCAAGAAGTTGTCGGTTGTTGGTTGTCAGTTATTGGTTGTTTTTGTTCGAAAGATTTATTTTTTAAAAGCCCCATTTTATATAGCCTCTTAGGCCAATGCTTCTTTTTTAGCAGCTAAGAAAAAAGTTATTTTCTTCACTACCAACCGAGAACAGAGAACCAACAACCATTGCTTATCTCCAGAAGAAGACGAGCAATTACAAAGCGTCTCACTATGAAATACTCATTCCTTTTTGCCATTATTACATGCCTCTTTACCAGCTGCATCACCCCTCCGGGAAAATATCATCGCCCTATTGATGCCATCGCTCTGAAACAACTCCCAAAAGAGCCATTCTGGTGGGGTACTTCAACAGCCTCTTTTCAAAATGAAGATAAAGGTTATCCGCCTCATTCGCCTTGGTATTTTAAAACCGACTGGGATCGCTTTGCCGAAGAAGGTCACGCGCCCGCACGCGGAGATGACGCTGTTTTTTCTTGGAGTGAATTTGATCGGGACATTACCGCATTAAAACAATTAGGCATTAGTCATTTTCGCTTTGGTGTAGAATGGGCACGCATTGAGCCTCGCAAGGGAGTGATCAATCAGGCTGCGCTCGATCGGTATGCTATGATGGCTCAGAAACTGAAAGCAGCAGGAATTGAGCCAATCGTTACGCTTTGGCATTTCACTTTTCCTGATTGGCTCTACAACGTAAAAGACAAAGCTCATTCCAACTTTAATCATCCTCAAGTCGAACAAGCCTGGCATGAGCATGTGAAGCGGAGCGTTCATGCACTCGCTCCTTATGTTAAAATTTATGTGCCACAAAACGAACCCAACGGCGCTCTACAACTCGGATGGATCGCTGGCGTTTGGCCACCAGGCTTGTTACTTAACATCGGCGCTTATAAACATGCCATGAGTGTCTCTGCACGAATGTTTCGCGATGCTGCGGCAATGGTACGCACAGAACGACATGATGCGATCATCATGGGAATTTATTCACTCCCTGAATGCCGTTACGCACCATTACGTGACCCAGCTGGCATTATCTGCAATGTCTATCAACATCAAAATTACGATCAGCTAGATATGGTTGTTGATACTTGCGACATCATCGGCGTTAATTATTATTATTCAAAAAATTCTAGCCTCCATGATTTGGTTCATTCTGCTGAAGGTGAACAAAGTTCTCAATATACACAAATGGGATGGGAAATTAATCCTGAAGCCCTCTACCGTATTCTTTGCAACATCAACAACCGTTATCACAAGCCTATTGTTGTTACCGAAAATGGCATCGCAACACAAAGCGCGCAGAAAGCAATTTCCTACTTCCGCAATCATATTGCACAAACGCGGCGCGCCATAAGTGATGGTGTCGATGTCCGCGGCTACTTCCCATGGACATTAGTCGATAATTATGAATGGACGGAAGGCTACAATGGTCAATTTGGTCTCTTTTCTTACGATAAAGAAACACATGAGCGTCACATTGCGCCAGCTGGCATTTGGTTTAGCAATTTTATTAAAGCCTATCCGGAGCCGTAGCACTGGTTAATTCTGCAAAAGGTCGGCCAAACCCCTTTCAGTAAGACGAACGGGGCTCAGGCTACAGGTTGAACCTAAAAACGGCAATGGCTCGTTGTAAATTAGCGCAATATGCTCAAAATAGGGGTCAGGCTACAAAAAAAGAAAGCTTTTCAAAAGCAAGAGCTTCTGTGTTTTTTTCGCTTTTTTGTAGCCTGACCCCTATTTTTTGCCGAAAAAAAGTGGGCAGGAAAGGATTCGAACCTTTGAAGGCGAAAGCCAGTGGATTTACAGTCCACCCCGTTTGACCGCTTCGGTACCTACCCGTAAAATTGTATCAACTTTCGTCGAAGGCCGACTATAGTGCAAAATCTGGAGCGATTAGTCGATCATAAAGAAAAAATATTTTTCCGTTAGTAGAATGTACCCTATTGGAGCCAAAGTTATACCATTCGCGTGCGAGTTTTAGGTTTGTTACGATGGATTTTTTGTTTTCAGCGAGGCGGAGGATCGAAGCGCTATGCAAGCATAACGCAAGATTCGAGAACGAAGCTGAAAATAAAAAGGACAAGTAACAAACCTAAAAATCAAATGCGAATGGTATACTATTTGCCTGATGCAGGAAAAAAGAGATAAAGCATGAGGTAAACGAGAATGCCTGTAACGGAGACATAAAGCCAGATAGGTAATGTCCATCTAGCAATTTTTTTATGACGATCAAAGCGGCTGCGAACGGCAGGTATAAACGTCATGATGATGAGAGGCACCAGAATTAAAGCAAGTGGCAGATGCGTAAATAAAATTGAAAAATAAATCACTCGTGGCCATCCCTCTGCCGTGAAAGCCACATGGTGCCCTGGAATATTGAAATGATAAAAAAGATAGCAACCTAAAAAAAAAGTTGACGTAACGAAGGCAGTAATCATGCAGCAAGCATGCGCGATTCTGTAGTGATGCTTAATGCAATACCATCCGGAAAGGATAAAAAGCGTACTCAGGCTATTGAGCAACGCATTGATTAATGGGAGATGGGAGATAAATAATGAGTAATGAGTAATGGGTAGTGAGTGATCAATCATCCTAAAAGCGTATGTAGATTCAGATTAGAAAATTTATAGTGGATCAATAATGCCTAATATTAACAAAAGGTACATTAGGAGCTGTCATCTCAGGCGACATTAGAAAGAAGATTTTTGCGTTTAGCCCTCGAGAATTTTTTTATAAAAATTTCTTTTTGTGTTCTTTGTGTTGAATTCTTTTTTGTGACGTTGGTAGTTACGACTTTGGTATTTTAAAAATTTGTAGCTTGGTCAATTTTTTTGCACGTTTTATAAGCGAACCAGATAAAGCCTGTTAGAAGAGCGAACACAACAGCCAACATAAAAAGAACACTCCAGGAAAGTGCCACGCCTGCCATCATTGTTTGAGGTTCGATGAGACCATTCACAGCCCCCATCTTACAGCCTTCGCAGGCTTTTGCTATGGCAGGAAAAAAATTATCTAATACTAAAACAGTAACTAAAAAATATTTCATAGCTTTTTATTTTGCTCCCGAAGCAGATCTCCCACATCAATCAAAATTTTTTGAACAACCTCAGGATCATTTCCATCATAATAAGCCCGAACGATGCCATGTCCATCAACAATCATCAAACGAGTTGAGTGCGTTGGCATCCCACCTGGTTCCATAACAAGCGATTGCTTCATACCGTGAATAGTAAAATCAGCAATTTCTTTTGCCGAGCCTGTTAAAAAGGACCACTGCACTGGATTGGCATGAACATTGGCAGCATAATGAGCCAAAACTTCAGGCGTATCATGCTCTGGATCAACACTCACAGAAACAAGCCTCACGTCCGGAACCTTTGCCATCCTTGATGAAAGCTCTGCCATGCGCGAGGTCATGATCGGACATGGTCCAGCACATTGTGTAAAAATAAAATCAGCAATCCAGATTTTTCCAGCAAGATCAGCCTTTGTTAGCAACTTTCCTTCCTGCGTTGTAAAACTAAAATCAGGAACAGTCACTAGGTCGGGCAACGTTGTTGCAACACGATGCTCCGCTTGATGAAATTTAAGAAACGCCCAACCTATCAACAGTGCAACGACGAGAAAGAGAATCACCCACCCTCGTTTTGAAAAACGAGAGGGCTCAGAAGAATGTTGAGGGGTTGAAGAGTTGAAGGGTTGAGGGGAATTCATTTTACACATTTCCTTTGTAGCCATCGTTTATGTTCGTTTCATTGAGTTGATTGCCACGGCAATATAACGGTGTTTTTAATGACGCCTCTTTAACCTTTCAACTCTTAAACATGCTTAGACAATGTAAAGGATTGTGTACAAAAAGACCCAAACGACATCGACAAAATGCCAGTAAATGCCGACGTTATCAAGTGCAACATGGCTTGTTTGCGAAAATGATTTAAAGAAACATTGACGCAAGAAGCACCAGAGAATGAGTAGCACTCCGATGAGAACGTGAGCGCCATGAAAACCAGTTAAAACAAAAAACGTTGATCCATAGATGCCTCCTTTGTTAAACCAAAGCCCTTCGTTATAAAGATGCGTCCATTCATAGCTCTGACCACAAAGAAATATAGCACCAAGCAGAATCGTTAAGAATAGCCAACGCCGGCCGGTTTTTCCATTCTTTACAGAAACTTCTACCATGTGAAAAGCCAGGCTACTGGCAATCAGCACCAGCGTGTTGCAACCTGTTAAAAGCCTCGGCAAGGCTGGTAAATCAGGCGATGGAGGCCATTGTGCAGCACCCATGCGCAACACGATGTAGCCAGCAATTAAACCTGCAAAAAGCATCGCTTCCGAAAGCAAGAAAACAATCATCCCAAATTTGCAAACATGTGGCGGTGCGCCAACATGCTCACCATGCGATGACTCCTGATGAGCCGAAGGGTTAACGTTGCCAAAAGAACTGGTAAATACAGCTGAAGACATAGATTAAAAGTGAGGTATAGCTTTGCCAAATTAATTTTAGGACTTTTCTACGCTGGAGTTTTCGGGACTACCAAGACGTCAGAGCTTGCTGGTAGCGAGCTAACAGTAG
>JBIRBD010000014.1:0-21810 GCA_044326465.1 Chthoniobacterales bacterium | reverse complement strand
TAATATGCTCAGCCTCAAAATAAATTTTCAACCAGCTCACGTACCTTCCTGGTATGCTTTGCCATTTTAAAAATCATTTCTAGACTAAGCCCTTACATTAATTTTCTCACTCCCATCACCGTTTTTAGTAAAAATTTATTCACTATTCATAAATTCTGAATCTGCCTCGTTACCAGTGCTCTTCAACCACTCACTTTTTTCTTCTTTTGATCACCGATTCATCTGCTTACAATGATTTTTTAGGCCAGCTTTCAAGCCAGTCAGTGATTGCTTTAGATACAGAGGCAGACAGTCTTCACTGCTACTTTGAAAAATTATGCCTCATTCAAGCAGGATGGCCTGGAAATCTTTATCTTATTGATCCATTAGTTGGCTTGCCATTGACTGAATTTTTTTCTGCGCTGAAGGGTAAGAGGCTTCTTTTTCATGATGCCGATTATGATTTACGCTTGCTGAGACGTTCCGGCGATTTTCCTGATGCCAATATTTTTGATACAATGCTTGCGGCCCGGCTTTGTGGGGAATCTCAACTTGGGTTGGCGGCACTCGTCGAAAAATATTTTAATATAAGACTTTCTAAAGCCTCTCGCAAAGCTAATTGGGGGCAGCGTCCTCTCTCATCGCAGATGCTCGAGTATGCGCTCAATGATATTCGCTACCTTCCTGATCTTGCAGAAATTTTAAAAGAAAAATTAGAAGAGCTCGAGCGTTTAGAATGGTTCCAACAATCGTGCAATAGGATGGTTCGCGCGACGCGTGACATTCGTGTACGCGATGAAGAAAATCTCTGGCGCATTGCAGGACACAAGCTTTTATCACAACAAGCTCAAGCTATTCTTCGCGCTATTTGGCAATGGCGCGATGAAGAGGCTCGCGACTGGGACAAGCCTCCCTTTTATGTAATTTCTAATTACGAGATGCTCGAAATTGCAGAGAAGGCGTCACAAGGAAAAAAGTTTCAACGGCCAAGAGTATCAGCAGAGAGAGCTGAGCGATTTGAAAAAATACTTCAGGGAGCAATGCTACTGACCGAAAAAGAATGGCCTGTTGCGATTCCTTCGGTTCGCGTTCGTGCTACAAAACAAGAGGTTGATTATTTTAAAAAACTGAAAGACGTACGCGACCGGGTTGCAAATGAACTTAACCTTGATCCCTCTATCGTGGCTTCCAAAAGCGGTCTGGAGTCTGCAGTTAGTCAAAAAACCACCTCGTTGCTTTTGCCATGGCAATGTGAGCTATTGGGATTGAATGTTGAATCGGTTAAAGTAAAAAATTAAAAGCTCTTATATAAGCCAAACCACAAACCCAAAAAAACTATGATACCTCAAGTCTCTCGCTCTTGGAGCATTGTCACTGGCATTGCTATGATCATTCTAGGCTTCATTGCCCTCTCTGATCAGATTGTAGCAACAGCAGTCGTTGCTACGTTCATCGGTGTCATCCTGCTCTTGGGATGTGCTTTTTCACTCGTTAAAATTTTTACGATTCAAGGATGGAAAAATCACTTCTGGTATGTCTTTGTTGCAATTGCTTATGGTATAGCTGGCTATATTTTTATAGGACGTCCATTCGTTGCTTCAATTGTTTTTACACTTGTCCTTGGTTGGGCGATTCTCATCGGTGGTATTTTTCGTACTTTCATGGCATTTAAGTTGCGCCATCACAAAGGAGCACTCTGGATTCTTTTCAGCGCTATTATTTCTATTATTCTTGGAGGAATGATTATTTCACAATGGCCAGGAACAGGGTTTTATATCCTTGGTCTTTTTCTTGGTATTGAGTTGATTTTTGCTGGAGCAGGTTGGATGGGGCTTGGTTTTTCAACACCGAAAGAAGTCTAACGGTATCGTTCACCGCATTGGGCCTCCTCTCTGTAGTAATAGTGATATTGAGGAAGTGAAAAATTAGGATTTTTTAAGAGACTACTTCTTCATTCTGATTGGGTATAGCTACCACATAGATAGCAACGGTGCCACCAAGCCACTCTCCAGCAATACAATCTGCTAAAAAGTGGTAGTTTTCACCAAGCAACCCAATGGATAACAGCGACATCGACTAAAACAGCTAAGCACCGTAATGTGAAGTAAGGGCAGGTGATCTAAGGTGGCAGTCATAGCTGCAACAGTAATGGTTGTACCTAAAAACGGTGATGGGAGTTAATAAATTTAGCGTAAGGGCTTGGTCTAGAAATGATTTTTAAAACGGCGAAGCATACCTAGAAGGTACGTGATCCGGTTGAAAAGTCATTTTGAGGCTTGAGCATATTGCGCTAATTTATAACGAGCCATTGCCGTTTTTAGGGTTAATTGCTGTAAGTGATGACTTTTTCTTGTAAGGGAAATAATCTGGATATTGCCTGGAATAAAAATGACTTTGTTCATGCTAATTTTTTTAGATAGTTAGCCTCCATAAACCCCAAGGAGAAATTTAAATTTATTGCGGTTCTTTTTTTTGATAATAAAGCCTCTAGGAATGCCAATACCAAAAACGGTTTTAAAAATCCATAGTCTAAAATAGACACCTTTGACCTTCATTTTAACGAAACCGCTTTTTCTAATCTCAGTTTCATCTGTTTGTTCCATTTCAGAGCTTATTCCAAAAAGGTATTTATTATTGTCAGGATCAAAAGCGATTTCGGTGAAGGTTGGCAAAGGTGAAGTGATTTTGAACATTTATTTATAATAATGTATAGAAACAATAGTTTTCAGCTTTTTCAGTCATTTCAATTATTCATGACATATATTATCTTAAGTTATTAACCAGTCGTTTTAAAAGCTATTAAACTGTTCTTTATAAAAAGAATAGAAAAATTTATAGAATAAGGCCCAGGCCTGGACTCGGGTCGTGTGACTTTTGGGCAGGATGTGTGAGATTCATAATAGCCAAACATCTTTTTGACGCGACGCTGACTTAAAATTTGCTAACACCTTGACCCTCGCTCTTAATTTTCTATGACCTATTCATATCTCTTTTTTAACGATTACTCTGAAGGCATGCACCCTCAAATTTTGGAGGCATTTTCTCAAGCTAATTTTAAGCAAGAGCTTGGCTATGGATTAGATGCTTTTTCTAAAAAGGCTGAATCTATCATCAAGGAAAAAATAAAAAATCCGCAAGCCTTCGTTCATTTTGTTTCCAGTGGTACACAAGCCAATACCGTTTTATTAGCTTCCTCTCTTAAAAGCTATGAATCAATCATCTCTGCAGAGACTGGACACATTGCAGTGCATGAAACCGGAGCCCTTGAGGCTACCGGCCATAAAGTAGTTATTACCCCAGTAAAAGAAGGAAAATTAACACCCAAAGCGATTCAAAAAGTACTTATCGATCACCATGATGAGCATATGGTCCATCCACGTATTGTTTATCTTTCCCAATCAACAGAATTAGGAACTATCTACTCCCTCAAAGAATTGCAAAAAATCTACAAGCTCTGCCAAAAAGAAAACCTTTACCTCTATATTGACGGTGCACGATTGGGACATGCTCTGACATCAAAGGCTGCCGATTTTGATCTTCAAGATATTGCCAATTATTCAGATGCCTTTAGTATTGGTGGCACAAAAAATGGAGCACTTCTTGGAGAAGCTATTGTGATTGTTAATGTTCAGCTTCAAGAAAAATTTCGCTACTACCTAAAACAGCATGGCGCTCTTTTGGCCAAAGGCCGCGCTTTAGGCATCCCTTTTATAGAATTTTTTAACGAAAACCTCTATTTTGAGAATGCAAAACATGCTAACCAGATGGCTCAAAAACTTGCTACTGGTATCAAAAGCCAGGGATATCATTTTGCCTCCCCTCCGGTCACTAATCAAATTTTCGTAATCTTTCCTGACCAGCTTATTAAAAAGTTGCAAAAAAAATATGGATTCTATGTCTGGTCAAAAGCAACTTCCCCAAAAAACTCTATCGTACGCTTTGTAACTTCCTGGGCAACAGAAGAAAAGGCTGTTCAAATGCTCTTAGATGATATGAAGAAAAATACTCATGACGAATGAAGTCTAGTTGCGTTTAGCCTAAAAACGGCAATGGATCGTGGTAAATTAACGCGTAATATGCTCAGCCTCAAAATAATTTTTCAACCGGCTTACGTACCCATTGGGTATACCTTACCGTTTTAAAAATCATTTTTAGACTAATCCTTTACATTAATTTTCTCACTCCATCACCGTTTTCAGGTTAATTTCTTTGATATTCAAAAAAGGTTGACTCGGTGACAGGAGTCATTCAAAATGATTAATTATCATGATTTTGCCTAACAAGCGAAAGCTATCAAGAACCAAGTATGGAAAAAAATTTCCGGATTTTCTTAGGCATTATCTGCCTTAATGCAATATCTCTTACAGCGTTATGGGCTGATATCAAGTACGTTATTAGACCAGAGGCTGGAGGTTATGGACAGAAGGAAGAGGCTAGCGAGGCTGGCAGGCTGAAGGCTACAGATTACAGCCTAGAGAGAGCCGAGGAGGATTCCTCTTCTGCTACTTCAACTCAGACGTTACTCCTAGCCTCTGATTATTGCGCTTTTCTCAATGCCGTAGCAGCCACAGATCTCCATCACCTCTATGATGAGAAAATGAGTTCTGATCCTCTCGTGGCCTCTATTATGCGGATGGGTGAGCCAGGTGCCTATCGTTATCAAGTTATTGCAGGACGAGAAAATGCTCCTATTTACTACATGAATAGCGGCGATAAAAAGTTCTATTGCCGATGGCTAAGTAATGGAAATATTGGAGATGAAAATTATTTTACTGATCGTCAAGAAGATGATTTGGGCTTACTCGCGTCTAATCAATGCTGTTTCGATATTCTTTCTACAAAGGCAACATTAGGATTAGTACTCTCCTCATCCAACACTCTTGCGTTTTCCGACTCCAATTCTTCTATTGAAGATGCAGCTGCTATAGTTTTGCTCGTAGCATGCATGATAGCGCCAGGAGCTAGTGAGGTAATAGGAGAGCAACCGGAAGGAAGAGTGTCTTCATCAGCGGCAGCTGTAAGCTCTTCTGAACATCAAACAGCTTCAGTTTTAAGTAGCAATCAGAGGGAAGAGCTTCCTATGGCTACGGCTGTTGCGGTGCCTTTTAATCATAAGAGCGAATTGGTTTTACCTGTTGCAATGATTGAAGAGATTGGCTCAGCTACTACGGAAGAACAAGCTCTTAAAGGTAATGCTGGCGATCCTGCTGAAGAAAACAATGAGGCTAGAAGACGCTTTTTTGAGCAACTGCATCAAGAAGGAAAATCTGTGGTTAACATGATGGGAAGGAATCGTCGTCTTGATCGAGCTCTTGAATTTACAGAAAGAGAAGGACGTTTTCGGTGCAATGAAGTCCTGCAACAAGAGAATCTTTTTAATCGAGAAAATGCTAAAAAAATTGCTGCTATCCATGAAATTGATGAAGCATTTATTCATGCTGCGGCTAGAGGGCCTGTTGTTGCTAGATGTACCGATGATGCTAGAAGCGAGAGAGCTGCTGAGGGTATTCGTAATACCATAGTTTTTAATAATACTCTTGCAGGAAGGAGAGCAGCGCTCTTGCTTCAAACGAGCGAAGAGGCAGCACGCGTGGCTGTTAATAAGGGCCAGCAGTTAGCAGCGGTTGCAACTGCGATCGATACTACAAGAGAAGTAATGCTTGCTCAAAGAGGTCAAGAAAGAGAACGTTTAAAAGCTGTTGGAGCTCAAGCTGCTGTTCAGGTTGCTGGAATAGCAGGAGCTAAAACAGGTTGTAGAAAATGGAAAAATGCGGTTCAAAGCATTAATGATGCAAGAGCAGTAAAAGAAGCTAATCTTCTTCTCCATGAAAAAGTACAAAAAATTCAGCAGTTAGTTGAGTCAACCAGAAATGAGCTTCAAAGAATTCAAAGGCCTAAGAAGCCAGTTCAATATATTACTAATGCGCTTCAGGCTGCCCTCAATGGAGACCAGCAAGAAACGGAACGTTGGATTAATGCCGTTAACAATAGCCAGAAAGAAGCCGGCTACAGAATAAAAGAAGCAGAAGAAGATGCAGCAGGAAGATATCGTCTAGCAAGTTATTGGGCAGAAGCAGCAAAGTCTCAAGAAAAAGTTATTAATGGCAATGGAAACGAACTTGCTGCTCTTAGCTTAGCCAAGGCTGCCGAGCATTGGACAAAAGCTGATGAGGCTCGCTCTCGTGGTAATTTGGAGCTTAGCTCTCGTTGGGCTGCTGCAGCTCAGCAAGATCAACTTGTTGCTCAGAGAATAGAGCTGCAACAGAATGCTGACATCAATGAGATTGTTGTAAATCAAATACAAGCAGAATATTATGCTCGAGCAGCAGAAGCCATAGAAAGAGGCGATCAAGAGCTAGCTAGTAGATGGATACAAACGATTAAGGAAGGGGCAAGAGCCGTTAATTGTTTTAGAAAATCTGAGGAATATAGTTTAAAAGCTCACCAAGCAGCAGTAGTAGGAAATCAATCATTATCAGATTCTTGGAGTAAGGCTGCGGAGCAATTGCAAAGGGCAAGGGAAAAATATGGCGACCTAGAGCAAGCTATAAAAATACATCCTCAACTCCTTAATGATTGCAACAATAACGAATTCATTAAAGCGGCAACTACTAGAGAATCAGCAGCTGACTATTATGTTCAATCAGCTCATTATAGGCTTCAGGCAGCAGAGAAGGTCTCTTCTTCAGAAATAGTACAGGCCCTAAACATGGCAGCCAATCAAGTTTTTTTTGCAGGAGAAGCGTGGGCTTGGCTTGCTGATGGAAAAAATAATAATAAGAAAGAGAATGTTTCAGATTATGCTACTCAAGCTGCTGCTGCTGCTGATGCTTGGAGCAAGAGTGCTGAAGCTACCGCTGTTGGGAATAATATAATAGCCTCTGAGTGGCGTGCTGTTGCTCAGCAAGTTAGTGTTCCTAGCGAACTTTCGCTTAGCAACATGAATTCAGGTGGAATAGAATCAATACAAACTTTTATTGAATATTCCACGAAGGCTATAGACGCTCAAATAGCAGGCCATTCGGAACTAGTAAACATCTATAAGGAGATTACTAGTAGCGCTCAAAATATTCTTACTCAGCGCCAAAGAGCTAGCGAAGCATCACAAATAAGTAATTATCAGAACGAAATACAAAGAGAAAATCATTATATGTTCTATTCGATCAAGAGAGCCAATTTTGTACTTCAAACAATGGAGGCAAGAGCTCAAGGTAATGAAGAGGCCGCTCGTCAATGGAATTTGGGAAATGTAGCACTGAGTGAAGCTATTCAAAACTACAAAAAAGCAGAGCAATATCAGCCACGAGCAGATCAATATCGGTTAGAAGCAAGGGAACATATCCAACGAGGAGTAAGCAAATATAATAATCCTTATTATGATGACTGTGCAGCTAAAGAGTTCAGAGAACAGCTAACGCATATGGAAAAACTAGCAACAGAAGAAGAACAGCAAGCGCTTCAAACAAGAAAAACAGCTCAAGACAAAGAGTGTTCTGCAGAGGTTTTAGCGAAAAAAGCAGAATGTTTTATAAAAGCTGCTGAAGCTAGAAAAGGAGGCGATCACGCGTTAGCTGCTCGTTGGACTCAATTTGCTGCTCTAGTGGAAGGATGTTTTTTAAGGTTTTCAGAAGCTCCAAGGGATAGGATGGTAGCAAACATTAATGCTAAATGGGCTTTTCTAACGAAGCCTTTTGAGTATGCAGCTAATGCCTTTGATGTAAGAGCCCAAGGGAATAAAGAGGCCGCTGAGCTATGGAGTGAGGCAGAGGAAGAAGCTAGCGCTGCTGTTCAATCCACGGAATCTACAAGCGCTACAGATTCAGGCAATTGCTTAGCGAAACAAGCGGAGTACGTTACTCATGCTTTTCATGCAAGAGCTCATGGAGATTACCTATTATGGGAAGAGGCTGCAAGAAAAGCAGAGCAAGCAGCTTCGTGCTATAAAAAAGCAACAGAAAGTTCTGTTAGGGACGATTTATCGAGTGCTTCTTACTGGAGAGCTCTTGGTGATAGTGCAGCACTTGGCGTTGACTCATATACTAGACTGCTTACTCAGACTATCGATTTAGTTGATCAAATAGCTCGTTATAAAATAAATGCAGAGGATGCTCTTCGTTATCAAAATCGAGGACTAGCTTATTGGTGGACTCAGGCAGCCATCAAGGCTCAGGATTTAGTCATCTCATCTCGTAAAAGGCTCAATCCAGGATTTTCTTTGGACACTCGTGCTGTTACTAGACTTGTCGAAGCTGCTCAAAAGCTAGCCGAGATTGGTCATAATGAAGAAGCAGAGCCGTTAGAAGTAGTGAATCCTTGGTCTCCTTTAATAGAAATTATTAATGATATTTTAAGGATCAAGACTCAAACTTCCCAAGCCTTGGCTGCAAACAAGTATGAAGAAGCTAATAGCTTAATGGCACTTGCAAAGAGACGCCAACAGCAAGCAAAAGCTGAAATCCAAAAGCTTGATAAAGAACTTTAGAGAAAAATGAACTGCACAGGTTCTTTAGTTGTTAAATCGAATTTTTGATTGCCGTTGCTTGATCTTATTTCATAAGGAAAGATTGGATTAATAAAATGTTCAAATGCTTTGAGGTACATGAAGAACTGTGCTCAGTTTAAACGTGACGGGCTTTTAAAAAACGATAGACTCTTTTTTCCTATAATGAGACTTGATTTCACCAAAATGAATGGTGCTGGGAATGATTTTATCATGATTGATGATCATCGCCACGGCTCTCTTTCTCTTTCTTCTAGCCAGATTGGAAAGCTATGTGATCGGCACCGTGGCATTGGTGCAGATGGACTTTTGATCCTTGAATCTGGAAAAACGACCCTCTATCGCATGCGGTACTATAATGCGGATGGCCATGAGGCTGAAATGTGTGGCAATGGGGCCCGCTGTTTCACTCGATATTTAGCCCGAATTTTAGGAGAACAATCGGGAAAAATCTCTTTTCAAACAGAAGCTGGAATACTGACAGGAGAGCTACTTGGTGATCAAGTAAGGTTGATGATGAGCAATCCTCATTCGATCCAGCTTAGTAAATCGATCCCATTGCCTGATCAAGAGTATGAAGTGCATGCTATTAACACAGGTGTTCCGCATGCTCTGATTTTTGTAAAAGATATAGAATTGGCTCCAGTTATAGAAGTTGGGCGTCAACTACGCCATCACTCTCACTTTTCTCCCGCTGGCACAAATGTGAACTTTGTTCAGATTTTGGAATCTCGTTCCCTTCTCATTCGCACTTACGAGCGTGGCGTAGAGGATGAAACCCTTGCTTGCGGAACGGGCATTGTGGCAGCGGCTCTTATTTATCATTTAATCTCAAGAATTCCAGGACCAATTTCTGTTCTAGCCCGTGGTGGTGATCGTCTTGAGGTTGACTTTGACTCTTCCTCCATCACGCAAGTTACGCTCACTGGCCCTGCTGATTTTGTCTTTGAAGGAAATATTGATCTAGAAAATTTCTAACTATTAAATTTGTATTTCGTTTCATGAAAAAGATTAGCGTTATTATTTACGGTTCAAAAGGAAGAATGGGTAAGGCATTACTGGAGTGTAGTAAAGAAGATCCGCGAATAGAAATCATTGGTGCAATTGGTTCTCAAGAATCAATTGATCCAATTCTCTCGGAGGCTGATATTGTAATTGATTTTACTAGTGAAGAGGCCACCTTGGCTCTTCTTGAAAAATGTGCGCACTCTGAAAAACCGCTTCTCATTGGAACAACCGGCCTTTCTAGTAAGACTGAGTCAAAGATCAAAGAGACAGCGAACGTAATTCCCATTCTTTTTTCACCAAATTATAGTGTAGGCGTGAATGTGCTTTTCTGGCTTACGGAAAAAGCAACTGATATCCTTGGTCCAGAATATGATGCCGAAGTAATTGAAGTTCACCATCGTTTTAAAAAAGATGCCCCAAGCGGCACCGCTCGCCACCTTGCCGAAATCATTGCCGATGCACGCCAGCTTGATTACGAAAAAGATACGCGCCACGGCCGCTTTGGGATGCCGGGAGAACGCACCTCTTCAGAAATCGGAATGCATTCCGTGCGCGTGGGTGATGTTGCTGGTGATCATACGGTTATTTTTGGAACCCTTGGGGAACGTCTTGAGCTAACTTATCGCGCTTCGAGCCGCGAGGCTTTTGCACGTGGCGCTCTTAAAGCAGCGTATTGGCTATGTGATAAAAATCAACCTGGACTTTATGACATGCGCGATGTCTTGGGGTTAAAATAACCAGAAAATGCGCGCCGGAATAGCTCTTGGTTCTAATCTTGGAGATCGAAGGATAAATCTTCTCCTTGCTATTGAGAATCTTAAAAAAATTCACCAAGGTCCCCCATCCTCATTTTTGAGCTCCTCTATTCATGAAACAGAACCGCTCGATTGCCCGGTCGATTCCCCTGATTTTTTAAATGCTGTTATTCAGCTCGAAACAGATTGTTCTCCACGTGAGCTACTAAAGCAGCTTCAGGCTATCGAAGTTGGCTTTGGGCGCCCACCTGAACATGCTCATCATGCCCCAAGAACTATTGACCTCGATCTCCTTTACTGCGAGAAGCTGCCTTCATGCTTTAGTGATTTTATAATTGAATCAACTTCCGACTTAGAGTTACCTCACCCTCGCATTCGTGAAAGGCTTTTTGTCTTGGCTCCGCTTGTTGAAATTGTTCCTGATATTGTTCTTCCCGGTTGGACCAAAACAGCCAAAGGATATTTACTTTTATTAAATAAATAAATTTGTAATTGTATAATTTAAAATGAAAAAAGACTTGATTGGAATTTTAAAAAAAATAAAGGCTTCTGGCCAGAAGCTAGCTTGCTTGACCGCTTACGACTACCCATCAGCTCGTTTGCTAGATGAGTCTGGTACTGATCTTATCCTAGTTGGTGATTCGTTAGGTATGGTTGTTTTGGGTCATTCTGACACAACACAAGTTACCCTAGCTGAAATTGAGCATCATCTAAAAGCTGTCCGTCGCGGTGTTTCGGAAAGCACTAGAATTCGCTCCAAACGCCTTTCTGCTGATAAAGTCCAAGGAGCACTCAAAGACCAGAGCTGCTCTGGGGTCAACATCCCCGAAGATCCGAGTGCCGGAGCAACGCAGCAATTTTTAGCAGAAGTAGAGATTCAAAAGAATTCTATCGTTGCTGCGGATCTTCCAGCGGGCAGTGCAGATACTATTGAGCAAGCTGTTGTCTCTTCTTTAAAATTACAAGCTTCTGGTGCCGATATGGTAAAACTTGAAGGAGCTCACCCTCATCATATTCGTGCCATTGTAGCAGCAGGAGTTCCTGTTATTGGTCATTTGGGAATGCTTTCACAGCAAGTTCTTTTAGAAGGCTGCTATTCGGTAAAGGGAAAAACAGAGGTTGATGCTGAGCGCTTGCTTCGTGAGGCTCGCTTGGTTGAAGAAGCCGGTGCTAGCGCACTTGTCTTGGAATTGATTGTTCCCTCGGTGGCTAGACGCATCACCCAGGAACTGAGTATTCCAACCATTGGTATTGGAGCCGGTGATGATTGCGATGGTCAGATATTGGTTTTGACCGATCTCTTAGGTCTTCAACCATGGTTCTGTCCAGCCCATGTAAAAAAACAATACAATTTAGCAAGTTACTTTAAAAAAGCAGTTAAAGAATATATTTACGATACCAAAGTAAATAAAACAAATGAATAATCTAGAGGAAAGATCGGCTTCGGGGCAGCGCTTACTTTTAGCCGGAGCTTTTGTTAATTTATTTCTTTCGCTGGTAAAAACAACGACGGGGCTCCTGGGTCACTCTAATGTTCTCGTGGCTGATGGCATGGAATCAATGGTCGATGTTTTCAGCTCTTTGATGATTTGGATGGCCCTTAAATATGGAGCCAAGCCTCCCGACCAAGATCATCCTTATGGCCATGGAAAAATCGAATCCCTCGCCTCTTTAGTTGGTGGGGTTATCCTTTTTGGAATTGGTATTATTATCGCATTTTTCAGTATAACACGCTTGATTGAAGTAACTAATAGTCACCTTCATCATCCTCCAGAAGCTTACACGCTTCTCCTTTTAGTGACTGTTATCGTATTCAAAGCTGCCCTGTTTCAAGCCATGGTCCGTCGTGCGCGCGCAATTGGAAGCACTGCAATGCTTGCAGATGCATTACATCATCGCTCTGATGTTATTATTTCTCTTACTGCTTTTACTGGTATTAGCATCTCATTAATTGCTGGTTATCAAAATGCCGATGACTGGGCTGCTTTAGCAGCCTGTATCATTATTTTTTATAATGCTCTTATTATTATTCACACATCGCTAGGAGAAATTATGGATGCACAAGTTCCTAATCAGCTTGCTGAAAAAATGATAGCCATGGCTTGCGAGGTTCCTGGTGTACGAAGTGCTGAAAAGTGTCGCGTGCGTAAAAGTGGTTTGGCATTCATTGCAGATCTTCACATTCGCGTTGATGCTGAAGCAACCGTTCGCGAAGGGCATGCTATTTCTCATGCTGTAAAAGATCATCTAATTAACGCTAATATAGCCGTCGAGGATGTTACGGTTCATTTGGAGCCAGATTAAGCTTAAAAACGTGAATGAAAATAAAAAATTTGACGCAATATAGTTGGCCTGAAGCTGTTTGTTCTAAGGCCTCACTAACCGTGCAGGTTAGTTTAGTTTTTAAAAAGAAGAACTTTGGTGAGGTGCTAGCCTATCCTGGATTTTTTATAGTCATCAAAAGATTGGCATTCCCAAATGTCATCATGTTTTTAGCAGGGGCTGGTAATGCTTAAGTTGACGCCTTAGGGTTAGCGGGTACAATTCCTTTTTGCTTTATTCTCTTTATTTCTCATTTTATGAAACTTCGCAATCGACTCATCGCTCTTATCTGCTTCTTACTTTTTGTGGCAATTGGCACGACTTATTTTTTTAATGAGGTTATTAAAAAACCGTTTTCTATTATCCTTTTTGTTGGAGATGGAATGTCATCAGGAGTTTTAACAGCAACGCGCCTTTATCAAGGTGGTGCAGATCAACGGCTTACAATGGAGGAATTTCCACAGCTCGCGCTCACACGCACATACGGAAACGACTTCGCGGTTTCTGATGCAGCCTCTGCTGCCACTGCCTTAGCTACAGGAGAACGTGTTAATCATCAAACTGTCGGAGTCGACATCGCGGGGAAACCGCTTCTGAGTTTGCTGGAGGAGGCCGCCTCACACGATCGTGCAGTTGGAATTATTTCTAACGGATCGCTCGTTGGAGAAACCGCTGCTGCTTTTTATGCAAAATCACTAAATTCGCAAGACCTGGCCGCTATTGCAAAGCAACTCACAGAGCATTCATTGATCACTCTTTTAGTTGGTGGAGGACGAAAAGAATTCAAAAAAGAGATAACTAACAGCTCTAAAAAAAGCAACTTAGAAAAAACAGGACCTCTTTTAACAACGCAATCATCAGACCTGCTTGAAAAGCTGACGAATAAAGGTTACGTCGTCGCCAATAGTTTTCAGGAATTAGCGGCTATTCCAACATGGAAATCATCTCCAGTAATTGGACTGTTAGCTGATAATGATTTTTCATTTCGTGATGAACTCCATTCGGAAGCTGATCAGCCATCACTTGCCGAGCTTCTCAAACAATCCATTCAACGTTTACAACATTATCGTCATGGTTATTTTCTTGTTGTCGATGACGCGCTTCTTGCCAAAGCAGCCTCTCTCAATAATGCCGAGCAACTTTTTCATGAAGTCATAGATTTTGATCAAGCTGTCGCAACAGCGCGCCAATATGCCGGTCCCAATGCCTTGATCGTCATCACAGGGAAGCAAAATCTGGGTGGACTGAGCATGAATGGCTATCCCTTTCGTAACGACAAAGGAGTTGCTGTTCTTGGCCTCAACGCACAAGGCTCTCCCTCGATAACTTGGTCCACAGGCCCTGGCTATAATGTAGCATCCCCTAATGCACTTTCTGATGGAGCAAAAGAGAACCCAAGTATTCTTGCTGAGCCATCCGCTTTTTCTACACCCTCGGCACTTGGTGTTGCCGATGATACTGTAACACTGGGTGCAGGACCTGGTTCTGACCAGATTCATGGCTTCATCGATTTAACAACGATTCACGATTTGTTAAAAAAGCAGCTTTAATTTATAAATTCAAGCTAGGCTTGGTTGCTTACTTCCGCTACAACAGTGCGATGTTACGAACTGGAATTGTCGGTCTACCTAATGTTGGAAAATCCACCCTCTTCAATGCGCTTACACGCAGCCGCAAGGCAGAAGCTGCTAATTTTCCATTTTGCACCATTGAACCTAATGTCGGAATAGTCACCGTCCCTGACGTGCGCCTTGGACGTTTAGCCGAGATTGCAGGTTCACAAAAAATTCTTCCAGCCGCTATTGAAGTGGTCGACATCGCCGGCCTTGTTAAAGGTGCAAGCGAAGGCGAAGGTCTTGGAAACCAATTTCTAGGGCACATAAGAGAAGTTGATGCGATTATTCAAGTAGTCCGTTGTTTTGATAATGAAAACATTCATCATGTCAGTGGCAGCATCGATCCTGTGCGCGATATCGAAATTATCAATACGGAGCTTGTACTCGCAGATATGGCTGCGGTACAAAAAAGGATCGACCGCCAGACCAAGGCTGCACGGACAGGAGACAAAATTGCAAAGGCAGAAATTGCTCTTGGTGAAAAACTACTTCCCCACCTCAACAATGGCGCAACAGCTTCTACAATGACATTGACGGCCGAAGAGAAAAAGTTATTGGCTAGTTTTCATCTCCTTAGCGCCAAACCAATTCTTTTTGCAGCGAATGTCGAAGAACAAGATTTATCACATCTCGAAGATAACTTGCGGCCAGCAATTAAATGTGTGAACGAAGTTAAAGAATATGCCAAGGCACATTTTGGCACATCAACCGTCGTAATTAGCGCACAGATTGAAAGTGAGCTCGCAGAACTTTCTCCGGAAGATGCTGCTGAATACCTAGCTGGACTTGGAGTAAGCGACAGCGGTGTGGGATTACTCATTCGTGAGGCCTATCAACTTCTTGGCCTTCGGACTTATTTTACGTGTGGTCCTAAAGAAACCCGTGCTTGGACAATCCATGCCGGCGATAAAGCTCCCGCAGCAGCTGGCGTCATTCATACGGATTTTGAACGTGGCTTTATAGCCGCCGAAACCATGGCTTACGATGACCTCAATACCCTGGGAAGCCCTGTCAAATGCCGCGAGGCAGGCAGACTGCGTATTGAAGGAAAAGAGTATGAAGTCAAAGATGGAGATGTGATGGAGTTTCGTTTTAACGTTTAACAGCATCGCTATACAACGCTGTTAGGAGATGGAAAATGGGAGCCGAGGAGCCGTTTTTTTTATGTTCTTTCGTAAAAAATTTTGAAAACCTGAGTGCTTTTTTTATCTTTTGATTTCTGATTGCTTCATATATCTAAAAAAAGAAATTCTTCTTTCGGTTTGTAACGTTGTGAAAAATTTTCCATCTCCTATCTCTTATCTACCATCTTCTATCCTGGCACAACGTGCCAGTGACTCCCTCGGACGCGCGTTACCCGAAACCGAACATTCTTTTCGTAACTGCTTTCAACGCGACCGCGACCGCATCGTGCATAGTACGGCTTTTCGACGTCTCGATGGAAAGACACAAGTTTTTCTCAATGGCCAAGGTGATTATTATCGCACCCGTCTTACTCATACTATTGAAGTTGCTTCGATCAGTCGCACTATTGCGCGTGCTCTAGGATTAAATGAAGACCTTGCTGAAGCCATTGCACTAGCGCATGACCTAGGCCATTCACCTTGTGGCCATGCAGGAGAAATAACACTCAATGAATTAATGAGCGACCATGGTGGTTTTGATCACAACGAGCAGAGTTTGCGCGTGGTGGAATTTTTAGAAGAGAGCTACCCTCAACATCCTGGCCTTAATCTTTCTTATGAGGTCCTTGAAGGCTTGCGCAAACATCACAAAGAGTTTTGTGATCCTTTTAGAAACCACTACCTAAGTCCTTCGCTTGAGGCTCAAGTTGCTGATGCTGCTGATTCCATTGCCTATGATAGCCATGATCTCGATGATGGCTTGGAAGGAGGACTACTCACACTGGATGAGTTAGACTCTTTAGAAATTTGGGCTCAAGCACGCGCACAAGCCTCCTGCGAACTAGGCTATTGCATTGAGTCCTCGATGCTCGATAAACATCGCAAGTTTATTCTACGCTGCCTGATCAATCATCGCGTTGAAAGTCTGATAAAATCTAGCAAAGAATCAATTACTCAGGCTGGTATTACTTCTGCACGCGAGGTGAGACATTTTCCAGAGCATCTGATTTGTTTTAGTTCTTCACAAAGAAAAAGGTATGATACTCTCGGAGATTTTCTTTTGGAAAATTTTTACCACCATCCAAGCATTGATAGAGCGAACAAAAATGCCTGTGATAAAATGCGCGCCCTCTTCGAATCCTTTGCTAAAAAGCCAGAGCAACTAGGCCCCCGATTTTTTCAGCGTATTGAAACTGATGGAAAACATCGTGCCATTTGCGACTATATCGCAGGAATGACCGATCGATACCTAGAGCTTTCTAGGGAATGCTGATTTTAAAAAGAATATTTTCCCTGAGGCTGGAAGTTAGAATTTATGGGGTAAAGTAGCGAGTAGCGGGTGGCGAGTATTTTGTCCCGCCTAAATTGCTACTCTAGCCACCCCTGTCATGCCGCCAAAGACTTTATCACCTGGTTTTATCAGGATTTCTGCCTCAAGAGGAAGGTAAAGATCGGTGCGCGATCCAAAACGAATCATTCCAAAACGCTCTCCACGTTCTATTTTATCACCAACGCGAGCCCATGGAACAATCCGACGGGCAATCGCTCCAGTGATTTGTTTCACGCCGATGGTGAATTTTTCACCACGAATAATCCAGAGACGACTTTCGTTGAGCAAGGAAGATTCAGGCTTACGAGCGTCGAGATAAAGACCCCCACGTGGTTCGCTATGGATGATTTCACCAGCAATTGGAGAGCGATTCACGTGAACATCAAAGACCGATAAAAAAATGGAAATACGCTTCATCCGTTGTGTTAGGTATTGGTCACCTTCTACGCCATCAACTTCATCAACGGCATGGACTACACCATCAGCTGGAGCAACGATGAGACTTTCATCCAGCGGCAACGGTCGTTCCGGATCACGAAAAAAATAACAGGAAAAAATAATTAACCCCGCAAACAACAACGAGAGTAGAGGTAGAAGAATGAGCGACAACAGCCAAAAAAATCCAAGGATTATAAAAACCCATCGCCCTTCATAGATGGCCTTGGGGTGTTTTTTAGAGCTAAGTGCGTTGTCCATATTATTCATGTGAAAGATCAATAAATTCTTCTAAACTTAAGCCACTGGAACGAATCAAACTTCGTAATGTTCCTTTAGCCACTTCTCGATGGTCTGGTACTGACAAGCTAGCCATATATCCATCTTTAATCAGAATCATATGGCTACCACGTTGTCTAACCATACACCAGCCATCTCTAGCAAAAATTTTCACAAGATGACGGCCGCTGATTGCTGGTAGAAAGCCCATTAGACCATCACCTCAACTTGTTGAGTTTGAATCGTCAACGGCATTCCGTACTCAGAACGAACTTCCAAACAAAGTTGAATAGCCTCGCAAATGTTACTAAGCGCTTCTTCTCGTTGAGATCCTTGACTAACACATCCAGGAATAGATGGGCATTCCGCTATCCAAACTCCATCTTCGTCTCTATCTAGCGTTGTTAGAAATTTCATCTTCCACTCATAACTAACTTTCCTTTCTGTTGCAATGTCATACGATCATCCCTCCATGATCTCCTCTTCAAAACCCAATCACAGAACTCCTCACATTACTATGCCGATGGGCGAGCTGCTTGCGATCTACCCGGGCGCTAGACGCACTCTTTTTCGTCTCCATCATTTAGGAGGCTGCAGCAGTTGCGGTTTTAGCTTAGAAGAGACATTAGAGCAGCTTTGTGCACGAAGCGGTGGCCTTGATGCAAAGGGGCTCCTCGAAGAAATTGAGGCAGGCCATCTCGAAGATGACAAGCTTTTTATCGATCCTCTTACCTTACGCGATGCTTTAGCTGATCAAGCGATAAAAATCCTCGACATTCGCACACGCGAGGAATTTGAGGCCGTTAATATTCCAGGAAGCCAACTCATGACAGAAGAGCTCATGCAGACAGCGATGGCCTGGCCCAAAGAAAACCTGCTCGTTCTTATCGATCACCAAGGCACCCGTGGTCTTGATGCTGCAGCATATTTTTTGGGTCATGGATTTTCAAATGTCAAAACTATGCGTGGTGGCATCGATGCTTATGCTGAGCATGCTGATCCTTCTCTACCGCGCTATACTATCGAAACAGAATGAACATGAATAACGAGCTTGCAGAGAAAATTGAAACGGTCGCCAAAGCCACTAAAAATCTTGGAGAAATCACCGATGCCGATGCTGTTGGCACCGTGGGCAGCAGCAACTGTGGGGACATGTTGCGACTTTGGGTGAAATTTAAAGATGAGGAAAATGGTCGCCGTGTTATTGACCGAGCCACATTTCAAAGCTTTGGTTGCCAGACAGCGATCGCAGTAGCCTCGGTTGCAACGGAGTTGATCCGCGGCAAAACAGCCTCAGAGGCCCTTGCCATGTCAGGCGAAGAATTATCAGCACCTCTGGGGGCTCTGCCTCCAATGAAAATTCATTGTGCACAACTTGTTGAAGATGCGCTCCGATCAGCGCTCACACCTGATACAGCATTGATTTCAGAGACAATCCCTTTAGGAAAAAAATTAGCACCAACGCTTTCTGATGCATTAAAACCTTCAGCAGGGACGCTTCGCATCCGGCTGAAAGATTGAGGCTGGGGGTAGCGATTGAAGAAAAAATAGGCAAAACTGTTTTAATTTTTTATCTTCCTCATTATCCTCTGTACACGACAAAAATTAAATAAATTTGTAACTCGTTAATAACTCCATGCAATTGCGTATGTTATTCAAAAAGTTACAATTTTGTTCAAAATTTGTCGTGTACAGAGTTCATTATCATAAAAGAGTTTTTCCTATTTATTGCCAAAGGCAATCTTACTACAACTTAAACTTAAACTAGAGCCCGTCCTAATTCTATGAGGAGAAGCTCTAACTAACCGCCTAAAACCCTCACCATTTTATTTATGAACGCTCATCAAGAAATCATCCTTAATCGCGATTGCGACGCTATTCAAATTCCAAGCGGCAATATTTTAGTTCTTCCAGCTGGCACACAAGTGATGGTAACGCAGTCCCTCGGTGGCACTTATACTGTGACAACACCAGGAGGTCTTGCTCGCATTGATGAAAAAGATGCTGATGCACTCGGCTTAGAAAAAACAACAGCTCTTACTGCTCCGATAAAAACCATTCCGACAGGCTCCCTGGAAGAGGCTGTCTGGGATCAACTCAAAACAGTTTTTGACCCTGAAATTCCTGTCAACGTCGTCGACCTAGGCCTGATCTATGATTGCGCGATTATTGAAGAAGATGAAAATAACCTTCTTTCAGAATCCTCTTCTCCTAGCGAAGTGCAAGAAGTTAGCGGCGCACAGAAGCTGAGTGAACTAGAATTTTCAAAGAAGATAAAAAAGGCTCATGTAAAAATGACATTAACAGCTCCTGGATGTGGAATGGGACCTACAATTGCAGCCGACGCTCGCAATAAAATCCTTACTATCGATGGGATTGAAGAGGCAGAAGTAGAACTCGTCTGGGATCCAGCCTGGAATCAAAGCATGATTAGCGAAGCTGGAAGAATGAAGCTAGGAATGATATAGAAATCACTTAGCGATTTTTTAAGTGGTTTAAAAACAGCTATTTAAAAATGTTAGTTTAAAAAACGTGGGTGGTCTCCATGAAAATAACCCAAGCAAAAATCCTGTAGCCTGTAGCCCTGGTGCCTGCGCCCCTTACCAGTTCGTAGGAACCTATACTTTTTGCCAGGATAGCATTCCAATAATCTTTTTTTGTAATTGCTCATCTCCTTCTGGAGATAAGCAATGGTTATTGGTTCTCGGTTGATAGTGAAGAAGTATCTTTTTCTTAGCTCCTAAAAAAGAAGCATTGCCCTAAGAAACTGATAAAATTGGATTTTTAAAAAATAAATCTTTCGAACAAAAACAATCAACAACTGACAACCGACAACTTCTTGCTCCTCTTCTTCGTCAGAAGGAGATGAGCAATTATCTTTTGTTATTCAATGAGTCTCCCTCCCTTTAAGTTTAAATCTGAAAGTCAACTGCCTGAAAAGCAGACCTATCGTATTTTTTGGCTCCTATTGCCCCTCTTGTCCTTAAATGGGATGGCTATTGATTTAATTGCCCCTTCCTTACCTGCAATAGCAATCAATTTACATGCCTCGGCTAGCACAGTAAAAAATTTGATTACAATCTATTTATTAGGATTTGCTTTAGGTAATTTTTGCTCCGGGTTTTTAACAGACTCCTTAGGACGTAAACATATCTTGCGAACAGCCTTGTTAGGCTTTTTTATGGCAAATCTACTTCCTGTCATTATTCCTAACATCAATGTTTTGCTATTAGCTAGATTTTTTCAAGGCATTACACTTGGTAGCATTGCTATTGTTATACGAGCTGTCGTCTCAGACATTTTACCACCTCAAAAACTAGTAAGAGCAGGAACCCTCATGGGAAGCATGTATGGAATAGGGACTGTAATTGGCCCACTCATTGGTGGATATTTGCAATTTTATATAGGATGGAAAGCCTGCTTCCTTTTTTTTGCTATCGTTAGTTTTATAGTATTAATCGTAATTTTTTTCATTCTTCCGGAAACCAGCTTTCAGCGGCATCCGCTAAAATTAAAAATCATTCGTCAGAATCTTTTAGAAGTATTCCGTCATCGTCCCTTCATGGCATTAGTCTTGATGATGGGAAATGCCTACTCCTTAGTGATTGTGTTTAATACTGCAGGGCCATTTTTAGTGCAAACAGTACTTCACCACACATCGATCTTCTTTGGGAATATAGCTCTTTGCTTAGGCGCATCATTTTTAGCAGCTACTTTTTTCTGTCGGTATTTGATAAAAAAATATCAGGTAGAATACCTCTTAGCTTTTATCACCCATGCTGTTTTTATCATGGCGGTAGTTGCCTGGGTGATTTCTATTTTATTCAACGTGACAATCTTTTTCCTTTTAGGAATTAGCATATTCGTCTTTTTTGCAGTAGGATCTATTTTTCCAATGTGCATGGGTAAAGGGATATCGTTATTTCGTCACCTTGCAGGCACTGCTGGCGCAGTCATGTTCCTAATAAATGTGCTTATGACAACGGTCCTCTCATTCTTGCTAAGTCTCATCAAAGTGCAAAATTCTTCGACAATGATTGCTATTGACGCCGTGTTATTGGGATCTTGTCTCCTCATTTACTGGTTCGCAATACGTCCCTCTTCTAAAAATATACCACCCGCGAATGAGTTTTAGGATTTTTATGTGCTGGAGCTGTCTAGCTCTAGTAAGACGTCTCCTTTTAATTTGACAATCTGTTCATAAACAACAACATTAGACAAATGAAAGCAAGCCGACTTATTCGCTTTTATTGGGCGATCAAGACTATTTTACGCAACAAGGTTAACTTTCCTATTTTGGAAGGCTTTTTATCCGAATTGATTCGCTCTCAGGTCACTATTAAAACCTAAAAACGGTGATGGGAGTTAATAAATTGGCGTAAAGGCTTGGTCTAAAAATGATTTTTAAAACGGCGAAGCATACCTGGAAGGTACGTAAGCCGGTTGAAAAAACATTTTGAGG
>JBIRBD010000157.1:0-3909 GCA_044326465.1 Chthoniobacterales bacterium | reverse complement strand
GAGGCTTCCAAAAATAAAGAGCGTTCTCAACTTTTTGTTCAAGTTGCTAACCATGCAAAACTAGCAAGTGACTATTTTGAGAAAGCAGCTGAGTTTCAAATTCAAGGGAATGAAAGGAAAGCCATCAATTTCAGCAATGCTGGAAAATCTGCCGGACAGGCTGTTGAACAATTTAAGAAAGCGATTAGCTATGCGGATCAAGCTGATAAGGAACGAGAAGGGGGAGATGACGAAGTCGCTGATCTATCGAGGCAAGCGGCTAGAAAAGTAGAGATCATTGCTAGTTACTATATGAGCGCAGCAAAGAACAGATCATTAGGATATAACCAAAAAGCTGAGGCATCAGATAAGTCGATCAATAATGTTACTAAGGTTGCTCAGGCAATTATTGACGCTATTACTCTTAAAAAAGAAAGAGTCGCAAATAACGCTCCTGAATTAGCTCAAAACAAGAGGTATGATAATGCTATTAAACTCCAAAGTAGTGCTTATGGAGTAGAGAGTGTAGCTTTTGATTCGTATGTTCAATTTCTAGATTGTCAAGAGAGTCAAATAGAAAAGGAAAAGGCGCTACAAAACGCTAAAAATGCAAAAGTAGCCTGGGAGCAAGTGGTTACAGCTCTCAACCAAGGCCTAGAAAATGCTCCAGAAAAATTTAAAAAATGGTGGGCTTGCGAGCTTAACCGTGCCGAGGAGAGAAAGAGTTTATGGAATAGTGCTCTAGAATTATATGATTCTAAAGATAATTTACCTTCAGAGAACGAATTAAAAAAATTCCCCTATGCTCGTGTTATAGATGTTAGAGAGCAAGAGAATGTTTCTAAACCAGGGAAAAAGAGAAGTAAAAGAATATTAAGAACGCTTTCTTATCATCCTTATATTCTCATTGATGAAGAGATTCAGGAGGTTAATGATAGTGTCAGAAAACTTTTTGGTCATAGCGAGATGCTTGCTGATCAGTTGATTATAACGTTAAGAGAAGGAGAAGCTCCTGAAGTTTTTCAAAAGAAGCTAGAAGATCAACTGCGCAGGCTCAATCTGAATCTTGCAATATCGATAGAAAGAGAAGGGCCCACTTTAACTAACTATAGGCTTTCTTTTAGACCAATACCTGATTCTTTAAATGCAAAAAAAGAACCAACAATAGAAGCATTCGATGCAGTATTGAAGGCTACTAAATATTTAACAATACGTAGAGAACCTAATTTTTTATCTCATCTGTGTGCTACTCCTGATGATCCAGAATATGGTCGTCAATGGCACCTCTCTGATGAGTCAGTAGCCATTAGCGCTCCTAAATCATAGGATCAACAACTATCAGCACCTGAGACTATTATAGGAATTATTGATACAGGTATGGTCCATCACAAAGATCTTCTCGATAATATGTGGTCAGGTTCATTAACTCAAGAGGATGTAGATAACTATGGAAAGAATAACGAAGGCATAAACAATTTGTATTACGGATACAATGCTCTTGAGAAAAATTTTACTCTTAGCGATCAGAGTGGTCATGGAACTCATGTAAGTGGTATAGCCGGAGCTGTTGGCGATAATAAAATAGCAGGCACTGGCGTTGCATGGAGGGTTCAACTAATGCCCTGTAAGGCTATCATTGGTCACGTTGAAAAGAAAAATCGTGTTGATAGTGCAGCGGCAGCGGAAGCTATTGAGTTTGCTCATAATCATGAAGCGACAATTTTAAATGGCAGTTATAGCGGAAATACCCCCTCGCAACGAGAGTTTGAAGCATTAAAAGGGGCTCAAAAAAAAGGAGTTATCGCTGTTGTTGCAGCAGGAAATAATAGTAAGGAAGACCATGTGCCGCCTGAAGATTATTATGCCAGGTACCAAGTAGAAGATCCATCTCACTACTATGATAATGATTTTTATCCAAGTTATCCCGCTTGTTACGGGCTTGATAACATAGTTACTGTGGCTGCAAGTGATAGGAATAATCAGCTAAGTAGTCATTCTCATTATGGAGAAGAGACGGTCCATCTGGCCGCTCCAGGAGAAGATATTTTGTCCACAGGAGAAAAAAGAGTTCGGTTTCTTGCTTATAAAAAAGATGTTGAATCAAATGTTCTTCGCTCTCATGATCAAATAAAAGAGCAATTTCCACGTCCTGACGGCTATTATATTCATACAATAGGAACTTCTATTAAAACAGGAACTTCTATGGCAGCTCCTCAAGTGGCTGGTGCCTTCGCTCTAATGAAGGCTCGATTTTCAAATCTTCCCTACTATAAACTGATTAATAGACTGTTAAAAACAACAGATCCACTTCAACCTTCTAATCAAAAAATACGTTTTGGAAGACTGAATATGGCAAGAGCCTTGTCTTCAGATAGAGAATACAGGACTCACAATCAGGATAAGGTAGAGAATATCAATCAACTTATTGAACTAGCTCAGGAGCGTAATCTACAAAATGATCGGTCATGGCAACAGGCTCAACAAAAAGCTGAAAATGCTCTTGGTTATTTCGATAAGGCAGCAGCTGCTTTTGACAAACATCAGGAAGAGGAAGGTGATAGTTGGGATAAGGCTTTTGAGAGTTCCTTATATGCTGCACAACGATTAAGAAGTTTTGAAGAGTCAAAAAATCTAAATGTTGATGTTAAGGAAAATAAAGATACAGATGTTTTTCTATCAAAAAAATGGAAGCAAATGCAGAAGGATCAACAAGAAAAGCTACGCACAAATGTCATTAAATCAGCTCAAACTGCTAGTGAACATTTTGCTCTAGCAGCAGAAGCTTTTGCTCAAGCAGTAAGAGATTTTGAACAAGATGGAGATGAGGACAAAAAGATAGAAAAGGAAAAGAAGGAAGGTCTGCCTTGGGATAGAGCTGGCATGTTAGCCTTGTCTGCTGCTCGTCATTTTGCTCAAGAAATTGAATTTATTGAGCAAAAATCGACACTTGTAGCTAATGGTCTTGATAAGGAGAGAATTGATAAAAAAATAGAATTCCTTCTTTTGATTGCTAATTCTGAACTAAAAGCTAGTCAGCAACTTACTGATGCTATTAATTCTTACCTTGGGGCTAAACAATCAGAGTCTAGAACAAGTCAAGACACTATGTATCAAGCGGCTCAGAAGTTTGAATCTGCCAGTGAGTGTTTTATACAATCTGCTCAGGCTTATAGTGTTACTCAAGTTTACATAATTGAAACTGATATGAAAGAAAAATACCTTAAAAAAGGAGAAGATGTGGGGAAAGCTGCTCACGTGTTTGCTAAAACTGCAAAGTACATTATTGAGGGCCATCTTGAGGCTGCTGAACAATCAGAACACGCAAGCGTTTGTTTTATTAAAGCAGCCGATGCCATTGAGCAGGATAAAACAGAAGCAAGAGATAGCTGGCATCAAGCTGCAGAGAGCGCATTGAAAGCGGCTGAGCAACTAGCTTCCTCTGAGAGTTCAGAAAGCACAGATATTTCTAGAGAACTAAAAGCTAATGCCAGAAAATATAAAACGGCTTGCCAATATTTCTCAATGGCCGCAACGGTTTATGAAAAGGGGAAAACTAGGGAGGGAGCTGGATGGTATCAAGCTGGTCAAGAAGCATTTCAGAAAGCCCGCGAACTTGATGATCAGCAAATTGGTCCAACTTATCAAGAAACTGGCGCTAACGAGGAAAAGATAAATACAGCAGATTCAAAAATTACTGAGGAGGAAAAGACAAACGGATCAGCTGGTAGGAGCAAAAAAGGCAAATTACCAAAATGTATCGTTTCGTAGCCTCACTTCGCATCAAGATCAACAAGAAAGAAAATCTTGGGTTAAGAGCAATGCCGGTTACTTCAGATAGTATGTGTTGAATAAATTTTGTTCTTTTTGCCGCAGGCCTATTTGACCTGGTGCCTGTAGCCCTGTAACCTGAATCCCTTGCTGTTACTTAAT
>JBIRBD010000138.1:0-5469 GCA_044326465.1 Chthoniobacterales bacterium | reverse complement strand
AGTTGAATGTAATCTAGTAATGCTTATAAACATGCTAAAACACCATTTCTTGTGAAATTGGTACATTATGATGAAACAGTTTTTCCTATTTATTGCCGAAGGCAATGTTACTACAACTTAAACTTAAACTAGTTACTTAAACTAGAGTTTGTTCCAATTCTATTGGGACAAGCTCTACTTAGGTCTCCTTAACTCTTCATTAGTGTCATTTCTCTCTCAGCTTCAATACCCTTGATGAGATGCTTTGTTACTCGGCATTGATTCATAAGTTTTTTGTGCCGAATACCAACTATTTCTCTAAGAAGAAGCTCCTGTTTTTTCAACAGAAGGGTTGCTTTAACTTCTAGCTTTGCCAAACGTGTTAATTTTTGAGGAATTTTTAGATAGGCAATTTCATTTTCATAATCATCAAGAGCCTTGATTATCTTTTTATATTCAGAATGATAAAAAGGATTTTGGTCGTCACCAGCTGCGCGCAACTGAGCAATATATTCTGTGGAGAGCACAAAATTGCTAGACGCAACAAAACTCTCTCGGAGGATTTTGTTTTTAGAGTCTGTAGATTCAGCGATTTTAATCAGGTGCGTGATCGATGAAGCATCTAATTGATGAGCTCTCGGAGGAAATGCAAAATTAGCAGCCTTTGAACCAAAACGCTTTTTTAACGCTCTTCTCAAAGCTTTCCTTGTTTGTGTACTTTGTTTGTCACAAACATTTTTCCATGCCATATTCGTTCCATTAAAAAGATCGGAATGTGCTTCGAGAATCTCTTTGCCTGACGTTTTATCTTTTTGAATAGAAAAATTTGTTGCTCCTGGATGCAACATGGCTGCCTTCAGAAAATCATCGATATTCAGTGTCATTATTGGTTTTTCAAAGAAGATTTCAGCACTCGTTTATCTCATTGAATGGGCCAGGTTAAACAGCTCTGCCTGGCCTCCGCAAGCTAGATATTTTGTAATTGCTCATCTCCTTCTGGAGATAAGCAATGGTTATTGGTTCTCGGTTCTCGGTTGATAGTGAAGAAATAACTTTTTTCTTAGCTGCTAAAAAACAAGCATTGCCCTAAGAGGCTGATAAAATTGGATTTTTTTTAAATAAATTTTTCGAACAAAAATAACCAACAACTGACAACCTCTTGCTCGTCTTCTTCACCAGAAGGAGATGAGCAATTACGATATTTTTTATTGGAAGGACGAACAAAAATTGATCTTTTGTGGACAGAGTCTAAAATGCGTTTTATGACAGAAAAAACAATTCAGAAACCTTCTTCCAATAATAATTCCATAGAATTTGCTTTGGCACGATTGGAAACCATCGTTGCTGATATTGAATCCAATCCACCAACGTTAGAAATTTTAATGGAACGCTATGAAGAAGGTGTCCAACTACTAAAAGTCTGTCAGGAAAAATTAACAGCAGCTGAAGAGCGAATTGAAATCATCACGCGCAATGCACGTGGAGAGGCAGTGTTGTCTTCACACTCCGAGTAAAGAGGCTATGGGCTATGGGGCAGAAAAAAGAAGTCAAAGCTCTAGGAAAATTGTAAAATATAAACGGAAAAAAACAGTAGTAACCGTTCAGCAGAAAGGTTGTGAAGGGTAAAGAGTGAAGTGTGTGAAAAAACAAATTTTTCTATGACTTGTTTTCTAAAGAAGGATCGTATGAGAGTGGATTTCAAATGATCAATCTAATTTCAGACTAAAAATACTCTTTACCCTTCACTCTTTACTCTTTACTGATCCGTTCATATGAACGGATACCCTAGCTTTGAGCCTCAGAAAAAAATATTCTTTTAAATTTTGACCTTCGTCGGACACGTTCTATTTAGAATGAATAATTTTTTTTAAATCAGGACTTTTTTATTTTGGACAGCAGTGGACTAACGGCTACTTTTATCAGATGTCCATTAGCTCATATTCAGAAAAACCGATTGGCGTTTTTGATTCTGGTGTTGGAGGCTTAACCGTTGTCGCTGCTTTGCGTCAGCTCTTGCCGCAGGAGGATATTATTTATCTCGGTGATACAGCGCGCGTTCCTTATGGCGGGAAAAGCCAAGAAATGGTCACGCGCTATAGCACAGAAATCACAGATTTTCTTTTTAAAGAAGATGCAAAAATAGTTATTGTAGCATGCAACACCGCATCAGCACTTGCTGTTTCAGAGCTCAAAAAAAATTATTCCCAGCCGATTCAAAGCGTCATCGAACCAGGTGCTATCGCAGCGGTCAATGTCACACGCAATAAAATTATCGGCGTGATTGGAACTAAAGCAACTACTGCCAGCAAAGCCTATCACCAAGCGATTAAGTCCATTCAACCCGATCTTACGATTTTTTCTACAGCTTGCCCGCTACTTGCGCCTCTCATTGAAGAAGGACTTTTGGATGATGAAATCACACGCGCTGTCTTGCGTCGCTATCTGGAACCGATGTTAGAAACAGGAATCGACACCCTCGTGCTTGGATGCACTCACTACCCTTTGCTAAAAAAAGCGATTAAAGAAATTACAGGACCAGGCGTGACATTGGTTGATTCTGCTGAAAATTGTGCGCGCGCGGTCCAATCGTTACTTGGGAAAAATCGATTGATAACCTCAAAAAAAACAGCTGGCTCCCTTGACGTTATTTTAACAGATAGCTCTACAGGCTTCTTCCATCTCGTTGCAGAGAAACTAGAATTAGAAATTAATTCGTTTCGAGTAGAAACAATCTGAGCACCTGTTCACACAATGCCTTTAACTAAAAACGGTGATGGGAGTTAATAAATTAGCGTAAAGGCTTGGTCTAAAAATGATTTTTAAAACGGCGAAGCATACCTGGAAGGTACGTAAGCTGGTTGAAAAAACATTTTGAGGCTGAGCATATTGCGCTAATTTACAACGATCCATTGCCGTTTTTAGGTTCAAGCTACAGGTAAGTAGAGGCCTACGGCAAAAAGAAAATTTTTATTCGACGATTGTTATCTTAAGTTGACGCCATTGGCCGTTCACATGAACGGGTGCTTTCCTATTTGTTGCCGAAGGCAATGTTGACAACTTAAACTAAAACTAATTCCTTAAACTAGAGCTTGTCCTAATGGAATTAGGACGCGCTATACTTATGTGGCTGCCTTGCATAGATTTGAACTATGACAAGCAGATTCAGAGTCTGCTGTGCTACCGTTACACCACAAGGCAATGGGCATCCTTAGAAGCCTAATTCACATATTACTATCTCTACGTTACTCATCACTATTTATTTTTCTGCTAACAGGCATCTCATAGACACTGGCAATACCAGCAAATTTTGGATAAACAAAACGTGCTGCAATAGCGTTTTTTCGAGTAATCCCATAAGCATCGTTGATGCCATGGTTGATGAGTTCCTGAAGCGAAGCATGCAATAGTGCTGTGCCAAAACCACGATTACGATATTCCATTAAAACCCAGGGACCACTAATAAGATGCGAAACAGCCTCGAGCGCAGGATCAACCATCGAGGTCCCAACAATGCGAGCTCCATGAGCAATAACAAAACAAGTAGGCTCGTGATCAGCGGAAAAAGAAGCTTCTATACCTTTCTCGATGCTATCGCTTGCATATTCGGTGGCATCATGCCAATCAGTATTCATTTTAAGAGCAAGTAGCGCAACATATCGTACAGCTTCTTTTTCATCAGGGCGAGCACGACGAACAGAAAATGGCTCTTGCAATACTGGAGGAGCTGGCAGGGCAGCCAGTCTCCATTGAAAACGATTCCAGACGGTAGTAATCATGAGATGAAAAATGAGAGTAGTCTAGTTTTCGAGTCGGTCAATTTTAAATCAACCGTTCCAAAAATTCTTTGCGATCAAAGAGAGTAAAATCTTCTGGTTGCTCTCCGCTTCCAAGAAATGCGGGCATCACTCCATTTTCCCGCGCGATGGCAACAGCGACGCCACCTTTTCCTGCACCATCGAGTTTTGTTAAAATGAGACCTGTTAATTTTACGGCGGCATGAAATTCTTTAGCTTGGGCTAGCGCATTACTTCCTGTCGTAGTATCGATTACGAGAAAAATTTCATGCGGTGCTGTCACGTCAAGCTTAGCCACTGTTCGTTTTATTTTTAAAAGCTCTTGCATCAAATTCGATTTTGTATGCAGCCTGCCTGCAGTATCACAAATAAGAAAATCAATATTTAAGCGCTTCGCCTTTGCCAATGCATCATGGCAAAGTGCTGCAGAATCAGCTCCGTAGTGACTGCTCACAACATCAACACCAAGGCGCTCCCCCCAGGAAACAAGCTGCGAGATGGCCGCTGCACGAAAGGTATCACCGGCCGCGAGTAGGACGGAGTAATTTTGATCGCGTAAATATTTTGCCAGCTTTGCAGCAGTTGTTGTTTTTCCTGTACCATTCACACCAACAAGAAAAATCACTACTGGCCCTTCGCTTCGTGGCTTTAAGGTCGGAGCACGTTCTATCAATAATTTTCCAATTACCTCGCGAGCAGCCTGTAGAACTGTTATCGCATTGAGGCTGTTTTTTTGCTCACGCAATGAAACCATGATCGATTGCACGGTTCCAGCACCTAAATCAGCCTGCCAAAGAGTGGCTTCTAGTTCTTCCCAATCAACCGGCTCACCTTGTCCCATTCCAAGACGTCCTAATAACTTTGTTAAAAATCCAGACATGATTAAACCTAAAAACGTGAAATATTATTATTTCTTATGACGCGCCACTCGTTACTCGCCACTCGCTACTTTCTTCTTCACCTGATCCAACACACCATTCACAAAACGACCTGAATCTTCAGTTCCATATTTTTTTGCAATATCAATTGCTTCATTAATGACAACAACGGGCGGCACGTCGGGACAAAAAAACATTTCGTAGAGTGCGATTCGCAGCACATTTCGATCAACTGCAGAGAGCCGTCCTAGTTCATAATTTTTCGTAGAGGCTTGTAACGTCTCATCAATTGTTGAAAATTTTTCTAATATGCCCACGATCAGCGCCTGGCAAAAACGACGAGCCGATGGACTTAGTCCACGGAAGGCATAAAAATCAGTAAGATCGCCAACACTAGGGGCTCCTCCGAGATCACGTTGATAAAGAAATTGTGCGGCCGCCTCCCGCCCTTCACGACGAACTCCCATGGTTAAAAGAGGTAACTACCAAGGTAGTTATCGTTCGGGGTTGATAGTTCGTAATTCATGGTGTTTAGGTCGTCGATTAAGTTGAAAAAATATCCTCTATGGCTCATAGAAAGTTTAACCCAAATATTTCATGTTAATTCGTAGTGAAGCGCTATACGAGTATAAACGACCTTGTACCCGTTCAGACGAACGAGTATGGGGCTCAGGCTACAGGTTTACAGGCTACAGGATTTTTGCTTTGGTCATTCAGTACTTAGAATTTTTTTATAAAAAAATTCTTTTTGTGTTCTTTGTGTAGTCTTTGTGCTCTTTGTGGTCTTTGTGGTGAATTCTTTTTTTGAAACGTTGATT
>JBIRBD010000163.1:0-3499 GCA_044326465.1 Chthoniobacterales bacterium | reverse complement strand
GAGCCGTGGAAGACCACCACGTTGATAGGCCAGGTGTGGAAGTGCAGTAATGCATGGAGCTAACTGGTCCTAATTGCTCTGTTCGCGATTGTGAGTCCCGCCATCAATGACAGCTCTGGTAGCTTGATTTGATGTGCAGATTTTCAATCTCACGCCTACTATTTGGTCATACTAAAAAGTGCATCGATTTTAAGGATACCCAAATTTACGTCAGTAAACATGTGCACCTGCTTCATAGCTTGGTGGCCATAGCGACTGTGACCCACCCGATCCCATCCCGAACTCGGCCGTGAAACCGGTCTGCGCCGATGGTACTATCGCTCAAGCGATGGAAGAGTAGGACGTTGCCAGGCTTTGTAGCGGGCGCATTGAGTAAACAAACCCATTCACGATTTCGATATTTCGTCGCCTCCGCGACGAGAAACTCGCCAATAAGGCGAGGCGGCCGGTCGGCCTTGCGGAGGCTTGGCCTCCGTTTTGCTTTTCGGGCGCAATCGGTTGACGCGGGATGGAGCAGCCCGGTAGCTCGTCAGGCTCATAACCTGAAGGTCGTAGGTTCAAATCCTACCCCCGCAACCACTTTTTTGAAACTCCGATATTTTTATCGGAGTTTTTTTATTTCTCTTCCAAGAGAAAAACACCCCTTCTTTCTTTTTTGACGATCTCTTTAAAAAGAGCAGCATGATCTCGTTTTTGGAGCGTTCGTTCTTGAATGCCGGATGCCCCGCAGCAAAAAAGCTTGCAATGCCCCTTGAAAGCTCGTGGATTTCCAATTAAACGTTCGGCTCCTGAAGACCATTCTGGTTTCCAAAAACGAGAACAAGCAAAATAGCTATAAGGAAGGCTACGTAAATCAATACCCAATTTGCGGGAAACTTCATGCCAAAATGCAGATTGAAAAATTTCAATCGGAGGTTTAGCAAAAAAATGGCACCAATGCCTCGACTTCTTTTGAAACTCATCTTCTGCTGCGCATGACTTTGTCGCTCCGCTGCTCGGAGTATCACAGGCATGAAGTCCATTCAACTCCTCTGCGCCGTCGGTTTCTCGCACTGAATCAGTAGCGGCGAGTTTAAAATGAAGTCTATCTTTTGAGTCCAACAGAGGACAGGGTTGCTGGTGAACACAAGGGGCGATCATCTGATGACCTGCGGCAATAAAAACTTCCCTCAAGCTGCTAAGAAGCCTGCTTAACTTATGGGAACCAGGTTCTACCCAAATAACCTCATCAGCTGTTGTTGCTTTGAGAGTAAGCTCGAGAAGTTCTTTTTCATTGAGTTCACCCACAACATGACTGATGAGCAAGAGCGTTGAAGGCTCGAAGTCTCTTTCCTTTTTAAAAAAAGTCGCGCTGATTTTTTCTTCAGATAATTTTTTTTGAGCAAAAGCAAGCGCTAGTTTGGATTGATCGAGGAGAGAAATTTTTTGAATGCCGCTCCATGATGTTACGCAGCGTGATGCAATGGCTGTACCACATCCCCAATCGATGATATTTTTTGAATGAGGCTGCCAGCCTGCTTGGGTAAGGCTTTCAAGTACAGCACGCCATTTCCAGCCAATGCGTTGCGCATAAACTTGATCATAGAGTTCAAGGTCGCGAATGCTTTTCCAATAATCTTCAGAGGCATCGTTAAGAAAACGTTGACGTAAATCTCGTAATCTTTGCCAGTCATTAGTTGTTAGTTCCGGTTTCATTGATACGCTTAATGAGAAAAAGTGCTACGAAAAAGTTAAAATTAATGTCTATAGTAATAGCCGTGCTTTTCCGATAGGTTATTTTAAATAAAACCTGAATCCCTGTAACCTGAATCCCTGTCATAAGATGAGTGACGAATCTCTATTTCCATTTCAAAGCAGCAGCCTCGATCAGCTTCTCATGCCCGCCTGGGCACGTGAGAAAGACCCTTCTTCTCAAAAGAGTGTGCAAAAATTGGGAGAAAGATTTTTAGCGCAAGATTCAGAAAGAAATAATAGGCAAGCTTCAAGAAAAAGAGATTTTAATACGCCTGGTCACTTTAATAGGCCTAGAAAAAATAACGATAGGAAGGTCGGACAAGGGGCTTCTCACCATGGAGAGAAATTTTCTGAACGGCGAAATACTGCGCCTCTTATGCCATTAGTGACAGGCTGGAGCATCGATTTTATTCCTCAGCAGCGCATCGTAGATGATATTGCAAAACAAGTTAAGAGCGAGGCAAAGGCTTATCCCTTATTTGAACTCACGAGGCTAATTTTAGAAAAACCAGATCGTTATGAAGTAACGTTAATGCGTCTTGCATCAGCAGAAAAAGGAGCAACCTCTTTATTCCAATACGTTCATGACGGCAGTCTCTGGCTGAGTGAAAAAGAGGCGTTGGCTCATGTAATGAAAAAACATAGAGATCAATTTTATCGATCTGAGAAGATAATCACAGAGCCGCCGAAAGGTAATTATACTTGCGTTGGCATCTGCGGCATGAGTCAAAAATTATTGGGCCCCCCAAACCATCATGAATATCAGCAAAAAGTAAGAGAGCTTTATGCGGAACGATTTTCTCATCTTCCATTGGAAATTTTTACAAGTCGTATTCAACTGCTACGTGATGAAGAAACACTACAACGTTGGAAAGATGAACAGAGCTCGAAGGAAGAATTTTATCCGCTCTCAGCTGTTGAACGTTCTACTAAAGGAGCAGCTGATGAGATAACTAACGATGCTCAAAAGGATGAGGTAGTTGTTGTTTTAAAAAATTTAAACGAAGTAGAAGAACATTTTAAAAAACATCACGCACCTAAATTGATTGTTGAAGTTGCAGAAAAGGTAACGCTTTCTGGACAAGCTGCTATCAACTTTTCAGCGCCGCCGATTCATTTTTTTGTTAAAAAAGAACAGGAAGAGTTGCGACGATTTCCCCTTCGGTTATCACACTTTTTAGCAGAAGATCTAGCCTCTCGAGGGCTTCAGATTTTTAAAGCACATGAAAATATCACCTATGTTTCTATAGCGCGGCCTCGTTATTTAGATCGAAGCAGCACGCCGATTGCAGAAAATCTCTCGGCAATGTTGGCCTATCTTGAGACGCATCCAAAAACTCCTCGTGCAGAGCAGTGGAAAGAGCTTCTCTCGTTACGTCCCCTTTCTGAGGAGATGAATGAGGCCCAGCGTGAAGCTGCTGTTGCGCGTGATCTTTCATGGCTAATTCATCAAGGTTATGTTGTCAATTATGCCTTCCTTTCTCTCCGCGTTGCGGAGAGGAGATGAAGTTAGAAGTTGAAGTGAAGAAAAATCCACTTTAACTAAAAACGGCAATGGATCGTGGCAAATTAACGCAATATGCTCAGCCTCAAAATAATTTTTCAACCGGCTTACGTACCCACTGGGCTATGCTTCACCGTTTTAAAAATCATTTTTAGACTAAGCCTTTACGTTAATTTCCTCACTCCCATCACCGTTTTTAGGTTTAATGCTTCTTCATCAGCTTCCTGCTTTACTTCAACTTTTTACTTAAACAGCGTAGCT
>JBIRBD010000109.1:0-6700 GCA_044326465.1 Chthoniobacterales bacterium | reverse complement strand
GCTTCGCCATTTTAAAAATCATTTTTAGACTAAGTCTTTACATTAATTTTCTCACTCCCATCACCGTTTTTAGGTTTATAAAACGACCAATTTTTTGCAAAATAATCTTTTCCTCGTGAGCATACACGCCACTCGTTACTGCTACGATGGTAACATCAGCAACCAAATCAAAAAAAATTATTCGTCAAAAAGCGATGCTTTTTGGACAGGGTCTACATAGAGCCTTTCGTTACTGACACCTGTTTTAACTCACCCGTTCCTATGACCTAAAAGCGGCAACGGCTCGTTATAAATTAGCGGAATATGCTCAGCCTTAAGATGATTTTTCAACCGGCTCACGTACCTTCCAGGTATGCTTCGCAGTTTTAAAAATCATTTTTAGACCAAGCCCTTACGCTAATTTATTAACTCCCATCACCGTTTTTAGGATGAACGGGTGCAAACGGCTAAACCTTAATTCAATAAATCGGCGACAGCAGCTCTTTCCTCTCGAAGTTCCTGCAGCGTGAGATCTAATTTTGATTGAGCGAATTTACCAACAGGAACATTTTCTACAATTAAGGCTCGTTTTCCATCAGAACGTGTTGGAAAAGAGAAAATTAATCCTTCATCAACGCCATAGCTGCCATCTGAGCAGATGCCGACGCTATGACAGTCGTTAAGAGATGTTACTTCAGAGAGTGAACGAATTGTTTCAATGGCAGCATTAGCTGCTGAAAGAGCCGAAGAGAGGCCGCGAGCTGCAATAATAGCTGCGCCTCGTTGCTGAACATTTTTAATAAAATCGCTTTCAAGCCAGGTCTGATCAGAAATAAGAGAGGTTGCTTTTTTTTCACCAATCATGACATTTTCAAAATCAGGATAGAGGGTACTCGAATGATTTCCCCAGACGACCATCTTCCTGAAATCACGAGAATGCACTCCTGCTTTCTGGGCAAGGAGACTTTTAGCGCGGTCTTCATCAAGCCTCATCATGGAATACCAACGATCAGTCGGAACATCAGGAGCATTATTCATAGCAATGAGGCAATTTGTATTGGCAGGATTTCCAACAACGAGCACGCGGATATCAGAGGCTGCATTCTTTGCAATTGCGCGGCCTTGATTAACAAAAATTTTTCCATTGATGCCGAGAAGCTCTTTACGTTCCATTCCTGCCTTGCGTGGCACACTTCCAATGAGTAGAGCCCAATTTGTGCCTTGAAAGCCAATATTCAAGTCGGATGTTGTTTCAATGGAGTGAAGCAATGGAAATGCACAGTCATTCAATTCCATGACAACGCCTTCTAGCGGTTTCATGCCTGATTCAATTTCAATTAAGCGTAACGCGACAGGCTGGTCAGGACCAAAGAGTGCTCCGGAGGCAATGCGAGGTAAAATGGAATAACCAATCTGGCCAGCAGCGCCAGTGATAGAAACAACGATGGGAGTTTTCATTAGAAAAACTAAAAAAGGAAAAAAGTGTTAAGGTTGAACTCAACTCCTTTTCTCCTTAGATTTAGTGAGTAAAAATTAGAGTGAAGTTTTTAATGCTTTGCCGCAAACGAAGCGGACGGTCTTAGAAGCTTTAATCTTAATTTGAGCACCTGTCTTTGGATTGATTCCGAGACGTGCTTTGCGATTAGCGACTTTGAAAGTTCCAAAGCCAATGAGCTGGACGCTTTTCTTTTTCTTGATACCTATCTTGATGCTATCAATAACAGCGTTGACTGCTTTTTCAGAGGATGCTTTGCTGACATCTTTTCCAAGGAGTTTTTGGACGGTTAATACGAGTTCTGCTTTGTTCATATATGATAGTTAGTTGTTATGTTTAATTATTATGTGTACTGGCTGCCTACTGAGATCCCAAAAAGAGCTTCCTTCTGTCAATACTCTTTCCTATTTTTTTAAAATTTTTTAGAAAGTGCGCTAGACCCAAGTAGAAGAATGAAGACTTGGGCTTTTTACTTGTTCTTATTGTTTCTATCATCGTTGTTATCGCTTAGGTTATCTAGCATAGCGCTTCGCTCTTCCTCCTTGGTAGAAACAATCATTCCTGCGTAAAAAAATCCAAATCTTCATTCTGCTTGGTATAAATAGCCGTTTCAAAGAAGCCTAAACATGTGGGACGGTGATTCCTCGTTGTTTCATATATTTTCCTGAGCGATCGGCGTAGCTAGTTTCGCAACTTTCTTTCGCATGAAAGAAAATAACCTGAGCGAGTCCTTCGTTGGCATAGATGCGAGCAGGGAGTGGTGTCGTATTGGAAATTTCAAGCGTGACGTGCCCTTCCCACTCTGGTTCAAAGGGTGTAACATTGACGATGATGCCACAGCGTGCATAGGTTGATTTTCCAACGCAAATCGTTAAAATATCCCGTGGAATACGGAAATATTCAATGCTGCGAGCGAGCGCAAAAGAATTTGGAGGAACAATGCAGGCATCTGTTTTGAAATCGACGAATGAATGAGCGTCAAAATTTTTTGGATCGATGACGGTGTTGAAAACATTCGTAAAAACCTTGAACTCATCAGCGACACGAAGGTCATAGCCGTAACTTGAAAGACCATAGCTGATGATAGGGTTTTCTTTTTCCGATCGTATTTGGCGTTCTACAAATGGTTCTATCATTCCATGCTCAAGCGACATTTTTCGAATCCAGTGATCAGGGCAAACGGACATAAGAAGAAGTAAAGGGTGAAGAGTTATTAATGCTGTTGTAGAGCATGCTAAAGAGTAGAGAGTAAAGAGTAACGAGTATTTTTCGTATAAACTCACCATTTTTGTAATTGCTCATCTCCTTCTGGCGAAGAAGAGGGCCAAGAAGTTGTCAGTTGTTGGTTGTTTTTGTTCAAAAGATTTATTTTTTAAAAATCCAATTTTATCAGCCTCTTAGGCCAGTGTTTCTTTTTTAGCAGCTAAGAAAAAGTTATTTCTTCACTATCAACCGAGACCCAATAACCATTGCTTATCTCCAGAAGGAGATGCGTAATTACCCGTTTTCTACTCTTTACCATTTACTTGCAAGCGACGATGCAGCGTGCGTCTGCTGATGCCAAGTTTTGTGGCAGCTTTGGTGCGGTTTCCCCGGCATTCTTGGAGCGCGCGATCAATCATTATTCTGGAGGCTTGTTCTAAATTAAATTCTTTATTTGTGGTAAAAGGAGTTGGTGCTGTTGAAACGACTTCAAATCCTGCTAAATTTTTTCGCAAGGTTGCAGGAAGATCGAGTGATTGGAGTTCTTTCTCGCGGCTTAAGACTACCGCATGTTCAATCGCTGTGCGTAGCTCGCGTACATTTCCAGGCCACTCATATTCCAATAGCAGTCTCATCGCTTCTTGTGAAAAAAACCTCATCGGTTTGTTATGTTCCTGCGCAATTTCTTTGAGAAATGATTCTACGAGTAAAGGAATATCTTCTTTGCGCTTGCGCAGCGGTGGCATCAGAAGTGGAACAACATGAAGGCGAAAAAAAAGATCTTCGCGAAAAGTGCCATCACTCACCATTTTTTTAAGATCACGATTGGTTGCTGCAATCAGTCTGACATCGGTCGATAATGTCTTGTTGCCGCCAACACGTTCAAAAGTTCGCTCTCCTAAAATGCGTAAAATTTTGACTTGAACGCTAGGGTCAATCTCACCAATTTCGTCAAGAAAAAGTGTGCCGCCGCTAGCTTGTTCAAAACGTCCTATCCGTCGTTCTGTAGCGCCGGTAAAAGCTCCTTTTTCATGACCAAAAAGTTCGCTCTCTAGGAGTTGAGGAGATAAGGCTGCGCAATGAACGGCTACAAAACGTTGTTTGGCACGTTGGCTCAGTGCATGAATCGCCTTGGCTGCGACTTCTTTTCCTGTCCCACTTTCTCCTTCAATGAGGACAGTAGCTTTCGAGGGGGCAACTTGATGAATCGTATCAAACACAGCCACCATGGCTGGCGAGCGGCCAATCATTTGATCAAGGCCATAAGTTTTTTTAATCTCTTGTTTGAGTTCGCTATTTTCTTGTTCCATCGCCTGTTCGCGTAAGGCTCTTCCGACAAGAATTTCAAGGCGCTCGATGTTGACAGGTTTTGTTACAAAATCATAAGCGCCTCGTTGCATCGCTTCTACCGCTGTATCAACAGAGCCATAGGCCGTCATCATAATGCAAAGAGGAGGTTTCGAAAGAGCGCATGCTTTTTTCATCAACTCCATTCCACTTTCTCCACCGAGTCGTAAGTCGGTGATGAGAACGTCTGCAGGATCAGCTTCCAAGAGTGCAAGTGCAGCGTCAATGGTTGCCGCGGTCGTGACATCATAGCGATCGCTGAAGGCTTCTTTCAAACCATCGCGTGTGTTTTTTTCATCATCGACAATCAGTAAACTTTTTCTCATCAAATAAAATTTTAGTTCCTCAATTCTAACGGCTCTCTAGTTTTCCAGAGTAGAGAGCCTCGCGATAGCTCGGAAAATCAGGCTTCCAACCCAGGGCTCTTAATTTTTCATTGGAAATTTTTTTGGAAGTCCAGGCGCGCTTTCGATGAAGATCAGCAGGGCCGCTGAGTGGCATCGGCTTGCCAAAATAATCAGCGATCCATTGATAAACATCATGCTGGGTTACAGGCGTGTCGTCAGTAACATTATAAATGCCGGTAGCGTTTTCTGAAAGAGCAAGATGGAGCAGGGCTCTAGCACCATCATCGCGATGGATCTGGTTAATGAATCGCTCTCCTTTGTTTTCGAGGATAGCTTCTCCTGAGAGAAATTTTTTCAGTAATACCGAGCGACCAGGCCCATAAATTCCAGAAAAGCGAGCTGCAATGCCACTGACGCCAAGTGCAATTTTTTCAGCCTCAAGTAAAATACGGCTCGTCTCACGCTCTGGTTCTGCGCGAGATAGTTCCGTTACTTTTTCTCCAGAAGCCTGTGCATAGACGGAAGTGCTGCTTACAAAAATAATGCGTCGAGGCTGCCAAGCCTTGAGCAGACGTTGCATACCATCGCGATAAATAGCGGTGTATTTTTCTGCGCCACCCTTTCCAGAACTAAGCGCGTAAATCATGGTTGCGCCTCGCGGGATTTTGTGGGATAGAGAGTCAACAGCCTCTTCATCCATCACGTCGCAGGCTGCAATATCAAAGAAACAGCCTTCTTTTTTTTGAGCAGTTATGATTTTTTCGCGAGAATCGTTGCTGCTAACAATTCCGAGAACATAATCTCCACGGGAAGAAAAAAGTTGGGCTGCGGTTTTCCCAAGAAAACCGCAGCCAACAACAATAACGTTAAGAGGAGCTGTTTCGTAATTCATACGAACTGCTTCGTTGATTAAGAAAGCTTAGTGAGCATTATAGCGCTGCTTGGCTTTCGCTCTTTTTGCACTAGCTTTTGCTTTGCGTTTCGTGCGCTGTGTCGGAGTTTCGAAGGCACGAAGACGCCTGACTTCATCAAGTATTCCCTCGGTTTCGAGTTTGCTCTTGAGACGTTTTAGCGCTCTGTCGATTGGTTCGCCCTTACGGACAATAACTTCTGGCATATAAATTCACCTGCTTTCTTTTTTTCGGGAGGAACGTCAATCCTTGGGAATTACTGCCATGAAGTCAAGTCTCGACTTGCCTCATGGGAAATCTACAAGCATTTCACGAACTTTTTCGTTGTTAGTGTTGAGAAGTTAGTTTTTCAGCAAAAAAAGGATTATGCTCCCACTCCTCTCCAACCGTTGTCAGTGCTCCATGACCTGGACAAAGAATTGTCGTTGCTGGTAGTGAGAGAATATTTTCTCTAATCGCTTTGAGAGCAGCTTGGTAGGTTGGAGCAGGAATACCCCCAACGGAGCGTGCAAAAAGTGCATCGCCAACAATGGCAACAGAGGGTACTAGATTTTCAATGACGTAAGTTGTGCCGCCTGGCGAATGACCAGGAGTTGATCGCGGAATGATTCTAAAAGTATTAATGCTCCACGAGTCATTTTTGGAAATAGAATGTGCCTTTTCGGCAAGCTCCGGTCTACCGATCCAAGCCTCTGCACCTGTTTTTTCAAGCATGCGCTCGAGATCGTTGAGATGATCCTGGTGGCCATGTGTTAACAAAACATGACGTAACGTTAGTTTTCTTTTTTCTAATTCTTCCACTATGCCAGAACAATCACTCCCTGTATCAAAGGCAATAGCCTCGTTATTTTCATCACTCCAGAGCAAGTAAGAATGGACTTCCATACCATGGAAAGGCGTTGTGAAGCGTTTTAAATTTTTTGGTAAAACAGCAGACGTTGTATAATGTTTTCCGCATTCTAAATCAACGAGCGCTTGTGGATGAAGTGAAAGAACCTCGGCGATTGCAATAAGATGTTGATGATTGGGATGGCCATCGAGCAGCATTTGGAGCTCATGAAAAGCGAGCCCGCTTTTTTCAGCAAGTGCTAGTGGCGTGATCGAAAGCCCGCGCATTGCCTTGGTCACAACATCGTGCCAGTTGTCTTCAAACGATGATGGATAAATATTCATGACGGAGATTTTGGTTTTCTAACAATATACCATTCGGGTGCGAGTTTTAGGTTTTTTACGATGGATTTTTTGTTGTCAGCAAGACCGAGGATCGAAGCGCTATGCAAGCATAACGCAAGATCCGATAACGAAGCTCGAAACAAAAAGGGCAAGTAACAAAACCTAAAAATCAAACGTGAATGGTATACTCATCACGAATGAAAAATTGCCTCTCTTAATATGAATTTGATAAAGAGACTATCCTG
>JBIRBD010000056.1:0-11818 GCA_044326465.1 Chthoniobacterales bacterium | reverse complement strand
CAAAACCTAAGGGAAGGCCTGCTAAGAAGCGGGATAAAGCGACAAGGCCAGCCCAGAAGGTATAAGTTACTGGAAGAAAAAGCTCCATGTAGGGCCTCTGCCAAAAAACAAAAATATTTTTCCATGTCAGTGGTGCGTAAAGCGGATTATCAAAAATATTTGTTTTATCATCCCAAAAACCGACAAATCCAAATCGTAAAACTTCTCCATCAACGGCCGCTATAATAACAAGTACTGCCAGCAAAATGAGCAGGCTTTGTTTAACAAGAAGGCCATTTTTCTTTGTTAATCTCTGGTGGCGTCGCTTCATAATGGAGTTCGTGGTTTTTCGAATAAATGACCGGAAAATGCTCATTCCAGACAACAGCCTCTGAGGCTTCTTGTAAAGTACCAGAAAAAGGAATCGTAATGAAATCAGCCGTGGCGCTAGCAGAAAGTTCTCCAATTTTTCCTTTTTTTCGTATGGCCGCTGCAGGATGAAGTGTTACCATCTCAAGAATTTTTTGTGGATCAAGCTGAGGAAAGCTTGCAGCCATCATCCTCATTTCATAGAAAAGATTTAGCTCTTCATTGCTCGCAAGGCTGTCAGTTCCAAGGGAAATGGAAAAACCGGAACGTTGAAAAAAATCATAATCAAAGGGAGGTCTCTTAAAAAAATGATGGCTTCCTGGAGAGTGAATAATAAAAAAATCGCCTCCACGTTTTGTTAGAAGCTCACGATCTGCATCGTTGAAAATATTCATATGAATAAGTAGGGCATCCTTTGGCAAAAGATTACTTTTGATGAGAGCTTGAATCGGTGTTTTGCCGCTACAATCATCCATCTTCCGGCCCAAGCCTCTCAAAAACTCGAAGAGAGGTCCCTGGCGTTGTGTGAACATTTCAAATTCTTCTTCTGATTCCACAAGATGTGTGGAGAAAAGCGCACCATGCTTTTTGGATAGCTCTTGTGCATCTGCGTAAAGTTTTTTAGAAGCAGTATAAGGTGCGTGAGGACTAATTCCAAAAACGTCACAACTAGTTTGTTTTCTAGGATTTAAAAAAAAATCTGTAGTAGCTAGTCCTTTTTCTCCTTGCTCTGGACTGCGAATGTCCATCACTTCTAGGAGGTGCCGACAATGGAGTGGTAATTTTGGAAGCCGTTTCAATAATTCTGGAAAGGAGAGGGTATTTAAAACGGTCGTGCATCCCCACAAACGCAATTGCTTACAACCTTTAATAATGGCGTTAAGATAATCTTCTTCAGTCAACGAAGATTTTATTTTAACAGTTTTTTCTATCCAGGATGCAAAGCTTCCTTGAGAACTGATCCAGCCATGCATCATGGAATATTCAAGATGGCAATGGGCGTTGATCAAGCCAGGTAAAAGAACAACATCACCTAGGTCGTGATAAATTGCAGAAGAATATTCCTTAAATAAATCAATTGCAGGGCCTACGTCTATAACGACTCCATCGTGAACAACAATGGCTCCATCTTCAAGTATTGGAGCGTTCATCGGCATAAGAACGCGAGCGCGATAAAAGTGCAGCTCTGAAGCCGTGTAGCGAGTGGCTAGTAACGGGTAAGGAGTCAATTTTCTTTCAGGGACTGTTTTGCCACAGGTCTTGCAGCAGCTACCAGGAGATTACAAGCTTCTCGGCAGAGCAAAGGAATTTTTGAGCAAGGTATACTAGAGACGGTTAGTTTTTCTTTTGGTAGCGATGTAATTACTTGATCATGAGAAATCTTCCAGAGAATTTTTCGTAAGCAACCTGTTTCTGAATGACAAAACGAAGAAACTAATTCCTGAGCCTGATCATCACGAAGCAGCTGTGTAATCCGATACATCCCTGTCTGACGATTCAAGGTTTCGCGCAGTGGAGTTATTTCAAGCGTGTTTTGCAAAAAAGAAGACCAGAGAGAGAGTGCCGCAGGGTAAAAAAAATCTAAGGCGAGAATTATTTCTTCAAGCTTCCTTAATTGAAGTAACCATCCACGGCGTAGATTAGGAGCGGTTTTGAGTGGGCGATAATTTAGGGCAGCATCATAGCGAGCAATCTGCCGCGCAGCTTCAGGTTGGGTATGAATTTCTAAATCGGAGGTAGAGATAGTAGCATCGTCAACATGCCTCAATGAAAAATCGGGCATGATGATAATTTCGCCGATGCGGCAAGAACCATGAGCAAGGGTTTGTGTTAAAAGATCAATGGTCGCTGTTGCATGGCTCTTTAACGAGTCGTCAGTAGTGGGTTGCGAGCATGAAACAGAATGGTCTTGAAAGGTTTTTTTATTTTGAATCATTTCTAAAGACATTGAGATGATTATTTAACAAAGCTTACGCCCAGCATTTCAGCAAACTCCCTGAACAAGTCGATAGAATCATGTGGCCCTGGTGATGCCTCTGGATGAAACTGTACTGCAAAAAGGGGTTTAGTACGATGACGGAATCCAGCAATAGTCTGATCGTTGAGATGGCGATGCGTGATTTCTAATTCCGCAGGAAGTGTCTCTTCATCGATGGCGTAGCCATGATTTTGTGCCGTGATGATCACTCGTTGATTGCGTAAATCTTGAACCGGATGATTTGCTCCACGATGACCAAATTTTAATTTAAAGGTACTTGCGCCAAAAGCATGACCAAGGATTTGGTGGCCAAGGCAAATTCCAAAAACAGGCTTATGATCGCTTAGGAAACGTGCCCTCTGATGGAGGGAAGAAAGCTGAGCAGGATCACCGGGGCCATTTGAAAAAAAGATACCATCTGGATTTAAAGAGAGTACCTTTTCTGCTGATGTGGCTGCTGGCATAACCATTACACGCAGGCCATGGGCACGCAGGAGGCGAAGAATATTTTTTTTAATTCCAAAATCATAAGCAACTAGAAGTGGCTGGCGATGTTGTTTAGAAGCCAAGCGTGCAATGACTCCCCAAGGAGTACCCTCACTTCCTTCAGGATCCCATTCATAGGCTTCTTTAGTAGAAACTTCGCTGACTAAATCAATTTCTTCCAAAAACGGAGAATTTTTTGCTAAAGCAATAGCTTCTTTGTGGCTTATCTGCTCGCTTGTGATACATGCGCGCATCACGCCACTGACGCGTAGATGTTGTGTAAGCGCGCGTGTATCCACTTCACTGATCGCAACGATGGCATGTTTTTGCAAATATTCTTGAAGTCTCCATTGAGAGCGCCAGCTGCTCGCGACATCACTCATTTCTTCCATCACAAATCCACGCACATGGGGATGATCGCCTTCGCAATCATCATTATTAGTCCCATAATTACCAAGATGAGGAGTGGTCATTGCCACAATTTGTCCGCGATAGGAGGGATCCGTGAGCACTTCTTGATAACCGCTCATCGAGGTGTTAAAACAAATTTCTCCAGTATAGGTTCCCATCGCACCAAAAGAGGCTCCAGAAAAAACACGTCCATCTTCTAGTGCTAAAAGAGCAGTGAGATGTGTTGGGTATGACATAGTCGAGAAGAAGAGTAGAGGCGAGACTGCAGAAAATTAGTACTGAGGATTTTTTAGATTGAAATAGAGAGTCGCGAAGGATTCTGATTTTTATTCATTAGGAGTATTTGCTTCTAAATTATTAAGTAGCCCGTTTTGGTTTTTTAACGCTTCGGTAGCTGCTGCGATTTCAGCAGCTTTTTTGCTGCGGCCTTCGCCAATACCGAGTTCACGGCCATTCCAGAGAACACGGCAATGAAAATTTTTTGAGTGAGCGGCGCCGCTTTCCTGCACGAGCTCATAGACAGGAGCGCCGGCAGTAGAAGATTGAAGCAGCTCTTGCAAATGACCCTTGGGGTTAATTTCTGTCGGTTTTTTGATGACATGCTTGAGATGTTCTTTTGTCTGTTGGAGGAGAAATTTTTTAACAGGTTTTATTCCGCCATCTAAGAACATAGCGCCGATGAGAGCTTCAAAAGAATCTGCTAAAATTGAGGAACGTTTGCGCCCTCCGTTAGCTTCTTCGCCACGTCCCATAATGAGGTGCTGCCCGAGTTGTAAGCGCAGGGCATAGGCCTTGAGGGCGCTACCAGAGACAAGGCCTGTGCGAATTTTTGTTAGCTCACCTTCATGAAAATATGGAAATAGCGTGAAAATATGTTCTGTGATGACAAGTTGCAAAACGGCATCTCCCAGAAATTCTAAACGTTCATTATCAAATGGAGCGCTGTTTTTTTCATAAGCAATACTCGAATGAGTAAGTGCCTGTTTTAAAAGATCTTGATTACGAAATCGATAGCCAATTTCTTTTTCTAGCTGATGAAAAGTAAGCGATGGGTCGTCCATGCGAGGGATAAGCAGTGATAGGAGATATTTTAAAATACTCAAGTTGATGAAGATAGTCGAATTATTCTAAAAACGGTGATGGGAGTGAGAAAATTAACGTAAGGGCTTAGTCTAAAAATGATTTTTAAAACGGTGAAGCATACCAAATGGGTACGTAAGCCGATTGAAAAATTATTTTGAGGCTGAGTATATTACGTTAATTTACCATGATCCATTGCCGTTTTTAGGATTATTTCTCGGAGATAGTATTAGCCAAGGAGCAGGCTATGGTGGAGCTTGAGGCTACAATAGATAGAAGATTTTGAAAAGAAGAGTTCCTGTTGTTAGCTCGCGAACATCTTTACTGATGTGTAGCAGCCTCGGCAACTTGGAAGTTGCGAGAGAAACTTGGTGAAGGCAAGCCCGAAGGGGTGTGTCGGCAACGTGGAAGTTGCAAGAGAGTCTTGCCGAAGGCAAGGTTCGAAAGGCCAGGCTCAGCGGGAGCTGAGCGAGTCAAACGAAGTCAGAATAGTGAGCCTAATGAAATGGTGACCCTAACGGGATTCGAACCCGTGTTACCCCCGTGAAAGGGGGGTGTCCTAGGCCTCTGGACGATAGGGTCACATAAAAATTTTTAACAGTTGCGTAGCCTGATCCTAAATGAAAAATAATTCAATTCAAAAAGAACAAAGTGATAAGTTTTTTTCTGAATAGAAGATTTTCTGTGTTTTTATTTTCTCAGGATCTACAAGTTACCCTTGTGCTAGTAATAGCATGCCCCCCTCAGTTATGAGTACTAGTCCATAAATGAGGCCGGCAGAGCAAAGTAACTGGTAAAGCCGTAAGCGATGAGGCGCAGAAATGAAACTAATCAGATCGCGTAATAAGTAAGGCATGCCAATCATAAAAAGGCCTGCAATGATCCAGGCATAAGCGAGCAATGAGATTAAAAATGGAAGAAGGCCTGATTTGAGAAATGTCATTTCCAGTACAGGATGAGCAAGGAGCAGTAAAATAAAACCGAGCGAGCGTACGGCTAAAAATTCTTGAACCAACCATCCAAAGAGTGCGCCTCCAACAAGGATGCCTGTAAGGATTGCGAGGCGCAGAGAAGAAAACTCACCGAGGTCCGTTGTAGCAATGAGAAAAAAAGCCCAGGTCGTAGAGAGGAGAAGAAGTGCCACGCCCCAAAATCGTGAGCGCGGAAATTTTTTAAGAAAATTTTGAAAAGAAGTTGGCACAAGAAGCGCCATGAAGTGCTTAGCAACAAGTGCAAAACCGAGGATGAGTGAAATAGATGGAAGATCGTTCATGAAATATTAGGGCTGAGGTTAGAAGAAAGCGTCGTAAAAAAGAATAGTCATAATTAATCTTAGATAATATTATTTCTTATTCATTCTTATTCAGGTTTTTAGTAGCGCCTTCTTTTGTATCAACCCATCTAATAAAACCAGCTGGTCCACCGCTCAGGTAACCAGAGGTTTGCTTAATAAGCTGACCTTTTGAATCAAGCAAAATCAGTGTTGGGAAGCCTTCAATATGATAGTGTCTTTGCAGTTCTTCATTTTGATTTTTGAGAGAGGTTGATTGTTCCTTAGCTTGTGGAAAATCAATAGTAACGAGGATCAGATTTTTAGCGGCATATTCTTTAAATGCAGGCTGAGAAAAGGTTTCTTTCTCGAGCCGCTTGCACCAGGAGCACCAGTCACTACCTGTGAAATCAAGTAATACGTATTTATTTTCTTTTGCTGCCTGATCGAGTGCTGCTTGGTAATTAGTGCCCCAACGATCCTCTGCGAAAGAGGTAATCGTTAATACAAAAAATAATAAAAGTGTTCGTAAGAGTATTTGCATGATTCCCTAATAAGATGATGGATGAAAAATTACAAGATAAAGGGTAATTGTTCATCTCTTTCTGTAGATAAGCAATGGTTGTTGGTTGTTACGATAAAAGGACTCTGTCCAAAAAGCATCGATTTTTGACGAATGATATTTTTGATTTCGTTGCTAATATTACTATCTCATTAGTAACGAGTAGCGAGTGGCGTGCATGCTCCCTATTGAACCGGTTTAAAATTTGACCTTCGTCGGAAACGCTCTAAATGGCTCTAGCCCGAAAATTATTCGCTTTCTTTTTTTCTTGTGTTCACAACGCGTGCTTTTGCCTGCTTGATACGAGGAGGTGTCTGATGAATTTTTCTGAGAGGGAGATTGTTTGAGTGACTCAAGTGGTTGATTAACCAGCTGAACATGCTAGTCAGAGCGCTGATCCAGAAGGCTGATGAATATCCTTGAAATGGGAGTGAAGGAATGATTTTTAGAACGAAGCAGATAAGCCCTGAATTAACAAGTATTGTAAACATTCCTATTCTTGCGACAAACGGCTGAAGATTTTTCCAAAAAATAATTGCGCGTACGCAGGCGTTGAGGGTCGCAAAGATGCATGCTGACTTGATCAAGGGTTCAAGCATCTCACTATTGAGTCCATGCAAGAGAATAACAGCCACAAACATTGAGGCCGCCATAGTCAAGGCGTGGAAAAAAAATTCTCGTAAGATGACGATTCTTTCTACCATGGAAGTAGGGAAAAAGGTAGAGGAGTAACTAGGGCCTGTCCAGGGAATGCTATAACTTTAAAAAGAATATTTTTTCTGAGGTTGGAAGTTAGGTTTTATGAGCAAAAGGGCTGCTGGGCTATGGGCTATGGGGCAGAAAAAAAGAAGTCAAAGCTCTAGGGAAATTGTAAAATATAAAAAACAAAAAACAGTACTATCTTCAAAATTGGTGGTTTATAAATTCAGAACTTTTCTTTCCAGCAGTCCATAGCCCATAGCCCAGTCTATGTAGTCAAGGCCTCCTTTATCTTGTTCTAAAATTCTTTTTTCAACGCATGATACACGGTCTCTGCAAATTTTACACGGGCATGCCACTTATAGTTCGCAGGAATAATCGTCCAGGGTGCAATCTTCGTCGAGGTTTTTTCAAACATTGCTGAAGCAGCCTCGTTATGCTGTTTCCACTTACGGCGGTTCCGCCAATCTTCCTCATTAATTTTCCAATGTTTGAATGGTTCTGCCTGGCGTTCTTTAAAACGTCGGAGCTGTTCATCTTTTGTTATCATCAAAAATGTTTTGATGATAATTGCACCGCCATTGATGAGCGTTCGTTCAAAATCATTGATTTCGTTATAAGCCTGTTTCCATTCTTTTTCGGTTGCAAAATTTTCCACGCGTTCCACAAGCACGCGTCCATACCATGAGCGATCAAAAATTGCGAGTGTTCCCGTGGCTGGTAATTTATTCCAAAAACGCCATAAATAATGCTGTGCATACTCTTCAATAGTTGGCTTCACAATCGAGTAGACGCGAGTGAGTCGTGGATCGAGTTTTTCGACAACGCGTTTGATAGCACCACCTTTGCCTGCTGCATCAGGCCCTTCCATGACAATGATGACGCTGCGCTTACTCTCTTTAAGTTTGAGTTGAAGGTTCAATAATCCGAGTTGATATTTTTTCAGCTCTTTTTCAAAAGAGGGTTTGCTCATCGACTGATTTTGGTCGAGGGCATCGAGATCTATTTTTTTCTTGGACATGAATTTTAAATGCTACAGTTTCTAGAAGTGCTGTCCAGTTATTGCTCATCTCCTTCTGGAGAAGAAAGGGCCTTGATGACTTGCGCTTCTGTTAAAAGCTCTGACAACATTATTGGCTTACTATTTTTTCCAGCAGGATAAAAAACATAATAAGGAACTCCAACGCGTCCGAAGTCTTGTAGTGCTTGAGTAATTTCAGCATTGGCCTTGGTCCAATCAGCCTTCATCGCAACAATGTTTTCTTTTTTTAAAAGTGCACGTACCGCTGTTGTGTTGATCGCTGTTCTTTCATTAAACTGGCAGGTAAGACACCAAGCTGCGGTGAAATCGATAAAAACGGGACGTCCTAGATTGTGTATTTGCTCGAGTGAGGCTTTAGAATAAGGAACCCAAGAGATTTTATTTTGCGCTATTTCCTTGGTTGTTACCTCAGTAGATTTAGTTGGTTGGGAATCCGCTGCATCTACTGTCGCAGGTAGCTCAGAGGATTCGTCAGGTGATTCTAGGCGAGTCGAATAGGAAGAAACGTTGCTCGTGGAGAGAATCTTTGGAAAGTAGTAATAAAGCGAAGATGCTGCAATGCAAAAACTCAGAGCAATGGCGATGATTGATTTTTTAGAAGAGTAAAACGAGCCGTAAATCCAAGCGCTAAGACTCAGTAGTAAGAGTAGCGTTATCGTCATGATGATGGAACTACTGCCACGCTGTAGTCCAAGAATTGCAAGTAACCAGAGATTGGTGGCCAGGAGAGGGAATCCCATCAGTTGTTTAATACGTTCCATCCATACACCAGGTCGAGGCAAGCAGCGCATCCATCCTGGCTGAGCTGAAAGAAGTAGATAAGGTGTTGCCATTCCCGTTGCAATTGCAACGAACATTGCCATGATGACACTCCCAGGCTGGGCAAAAGCAAAACCTAGCGCGCTTCCTAAAAATGGAGCGGTGCATGGTGTCGCGAGCAACGTCGCAAAGAGGCCTTGAAAAAATGAACCGAGGTAACCATTGCGCGAGCCTAGTTGATCTAGCGATGATCCCGTGCGACTAGGAAGCGTGATTTCAAAAACACCAAAAAGATTCAGTGCAAAAAGAAAAATTAAAACGCTGATTGTTAGTAAGAAGGTTGGGCTTTGAAACTGAAAAGCCCATGTAACTTTTATCCCAGAGTTTTTTAAAATGATGACAAGAGTTCCTAGCCCTAGAAACCAAAAATAAATTCCAGCAGCAAATGCCAGGCCATGGCGTAAAATCTTTTGACGACGTTCACCAGCCTGGCTGATAAACCCAAAAATTTTAAGCGAGATGACAGGTAAGACGCAAGGCATCAAATTGAGTATCAAGCCGCCAAGTAACCCAGAGCCTAGCGCAAGAAGCAACACAAGGAGATTAGATTTTTTTTGAAACGTACCTTTTGTTGCGACTTGTTGCGTCGCTGTGTACGTCATTCCCGTGAAGGCGGGAATAGAAGTATCACGTATACCTGTACGCTCAAGCGCAGCTGGCAAGTTGCAACCTACTTCAGAAGGGTTTCTGAAATTGGAATCTTTATAAGATGATGATTTCCAAATTATTGGTGCTGAGATTGATTTTAAAAGAGCTGTTTGTTCTTGAGTCTCTGCAATTGCTTTTCCAACATTGATGGAAATAGTGCTGGAGCCTGGAACGCAGAGGGTATCACTGCAAGCGAGCCAAGAAATTTTTGCCGAAAGCTGCCAGAATGAAGCAGGTTCTAAGCTTGTAGAGGGAGTAATTTTCGCACGGAAGAGTGCCCTATGCTCGTAGCCATCAATGGTGAGACCGCCTGGTTCAGAAAATTTTTGTGATACTGAGAATTCTAATGGGCTAGCCAACCAGCCTGTAGGTAGCTGCCATGCTACTCTTGGAGGAAAACCAGCATCGCCTGGATGTTCAGAATAAGTATGCCATCCCTTTTCTAATACGAGTACGAGATAAACATCAAATGGTTTTCCAGCTTCGATAAGATTTGTTGAAGCGATAAGACTGGCTTTAACAGGCTGATTTTGAGGGGCGCCGAAGAGATTATTTAAAAAACAAGCAAGTGCAAATAAGGAACCAAAAAGTTTCCAGGAGAAACGATTTTTCATTTGTGATCAGTTTATCCGCATTGCCCTCGATTTAAATGGGGCATCTATATGCCGTTCACATGAAGGGATCAGTAAAGAGTAAAGAGTATTTTTAGTCTGAAATTAGAGTGATCATTTGAAATCCACTCTCATACGATCCGTCTTTAGAAAACATGTCATAGAAAATTTTGTTTTCGCACGCTTTACCCTTTACCCTTCACAACCGTTCTGCTGAACGGTTACGGGCATCTTTTGTCCTAACTCTTCGGTATTTGGCTATAGGTTAAATCTTCCGCAGCTGGATCGAATCAAATTTTTCATCGCCTTCAATGATGTCGCTTAAGACGACCAGCTGATTTCCTGTATCCATGAGTGATTGTGCAACGAGAGTTTTTTCAACTCCTTTCATGACCGCTTCGGAGCAATCTTCAAAGGGTGCAACGATCGGGTATGTTCCCCAATTGAGAATTAACTGACGTGCTAAAATATCCGAAGAAGTAACTGCAAAGATGGGGGCGGATTCAGGGCGGAGTTGACTTGCATAATCAGCCATGAGGCCATGACGTGTGAAGACAATGAGTCCAGAGTCGCAAAGTGAATTAGCGAGTGCCACGCCCGAGCGAGCTGTCTTTTGACGAGCATTTTCTGCTTCTGTCTGTTTTGCATAAGGTGCATGACCGCTTCGTTCGATGCGGCGAGCAACCCGATCCATGATACGAACACATTCCGTAGGATATTTTCCAACGGCTGATTCTCCGCTAAGCATGATAGCATCAGCTTGTTCGAAGATAGCATTAGCAACATCGGTAATTTCTGCGCGCGTTGGGACAGGGTTTTCAATCATCGATTCCAAAAGGTGTGTTGCAACAATGACAGGACGTCCGAGTTGAATCGCTTTTTTCATGATGCGGCGTTGGATAATCGGAAGCTCTTCCATAGGGCATTCGATACCAAGATCACCGCGAGCAATCATTACAGAATCAGTTGCTTCAATAATTTCATTAATAAATTTGACAGCGCATTGATCTTCAATTTTTGCAATCACGCGTGCGGTGCCACCATGGCTTGCAATCACGCGTTTCATTTCGAGAATATCAGCAGCTTCACGGCAAAAACTAAGGGCGATAAAATCAACGCCTAATTCACAACCAAGAGCAACATCAGCGAGATCTTTTTCGGTGAGCGGCGGAAGATTAACTTTAACACCAGGAAGATTGATATGACGACGCGAGCCCAATGGTCCTGGTGTGAGGACTTCACAGCGAATACGGTTATCAAATTTGCTGAGAATTTTTAAATGAATGACGCCGTTGTCAACAAGCACGGTGTCGCCTACAGAAATATCATTGATAAGGCCGTCATAGTTGACATCAACGGAGTAGGTCTCTTCGCTTTTTGCACCATGTACGGTAAATTCCAAAATATCGCCAATTTTGAGATTAAGTTTGGAGGGGAGATCACCTGTGCGAACAGCAGGGCCTTGCGTATCCATAAGGATTCCAATAGTGAGTCCTAATTCGTTTGCAATGGTGCGAATCATCGGAACAACCTCACGTACCGTATCATGTCGAGCATGACTCATATTGATACGAAAAATATTGGCGCCAGCCTGCATCATGTCACGAAGGCGTTCGGGTGTTTCGACTGGGCCGAGGGTGCAAATAATGCGAGTTTTTCGTAGTGTGTGGGACATAAATTATAAAGAGTTGAGAGGTTAAGGAGCTGCTGTTGCAGCTGTTGAGAGGTTGGGAACTTCAACCTTTCAACAGCGATGCAGCTTGGCTGATGGCTACCGATCACATTCGCCAAAGACAAAGTCAAGGCTTCCAATGATAGCCACAATGTCAGAGACCATGCAGCCTGGGAGCATTTTCTGAAGAAT
>JBIRBD010000146.1:0-4652 GCA_044326465.1 Chthoniobacterales bacterium | reverse complement strand
TCTTTGGGTTTACCACTCAATTCTGTGGTTTTTAGAATCATTTTTCTTTGAGCTGCTTCAACCTCTTTTTTATTTTTTTCCCAATCGGTGGCGATAGCATTCCACCCACGTGTTGTATTCCAATCAGCAGGGGCATTGTTTTCTACATGTTGTACATATTGATAATGCCCAGGCCTGCCTGTGCGTACGATGCAGCCTGCGTAAGGGTCGTAAGACATGTGCTCATCGTAGAGAAAGCTAGGGTCACTTTTTGCAACCTGATTTAAAAAATCACAATAGTCACTCGCGGTGACTTGGTGAGCACGTTGCTCTTCATCAGCCTCAGCGACTTTAAAAACAGGTTCTGCGTTCGGATTTGTATTTTTAGAGATCTGCGCCTGAGCCTGCGGATTAGAAAGCAGAGCGCTACAAAAAAGGCTAACAAGAACTGCCTGGAGAGTTTTTTTCATGAGAAAAATATAGAGAAGGTTTAGAACAAGGAAAAGCTGAAGGTCTTGCTCAAAGCAAGGCCAAAGGGAAAGCGAGCCTATCTCCCATCTCTTAAAAGCAAGCCTAATGCTTGCTTTTCTTCTCCGCATACCGCTGCAAAACAACATAAAACGATGGCACGAGGACAACGGCCAAGCAGGTTGAGGCGATCATGCCGGTAGCAACAGCGATTCCGAGCGACTTACGCGAGGCTGCCCCTGCTCCTGTTGCAAAGACTAATGGCAACACGCCCATGATGAAGGTGATGGAAGTCATCAAAATCGGACGAAAACGATTTTCCGCAGCCATCGCGGCAGCATCCAGAATTTCATGTCCTGCGGCGCGATATTCACGAGCCATTTCAACAACGAGGATGGCGTTCTTTGCAGAAAGGGCAATGAGAAGCACGAGGCCAATTTGAACATAGATATTATTTGCCATGCCAAGACCACCTAGCGCAGCGACGGTTCCTAACAAAGCAAGTGGCACAGCAAGAATCACAGCAATCGGAGTAATCCAACTTTCGTATTGTCCCGCCAGCACAAGGTAGACAAGCAAAATGGCCAGTCCAAAAATAAAGTAGACAGAGGAGCCTGCCAGCCTCTCTTGATAAGACATCGCCGTCCATGAAGTCTTGCTGCCAGGCAATAGCGACTTGTCAGCAACTCTCTGCAAGGCATCCAATGCTTCTCCCGAGCTATAGCCAGGAGCAGGAGTTCCAACAATGGCCGCCGAAGGATAAATATTATAAAGATTAAGAATGGATGGCCCATGCGATGGTTCGACTTTTACAAGAGATCCTAGCGGCACCATCGAATTGCTTTGACCACGTACATAAAAATTTTTCATCCCCTCAGGGGTCGCGCGAAAACCTGTGTCAGCCTGCGCAAAGACATCAAAGGTGTGCCCGTATTGATTGTATTGATTGATATAAGTTGACCCAAGGTATGTTTGCAATGAATTGAGAATATCACCGACATCGACGCCATACGTAAAAGCTTCGCGTCGATTGATTGTGAGTTTTATTTGAGGAACATTGGCACAATAACTAGAGCCGACTTTTTGAAGCGCCGGTTCTTTTGCTGCCTCACTAATAATTTTATCCACCACCATCTGAAGCTTGTTATAATCAAAAGATCCGTCAATAAGGTTCACTTGCATTTGAAATCCCTCTGTCATACCAAGGCCTTGAATCGGTGGTGGAACAAGGAGCATCGAATGCGCATCGAGATCGGCTGTGGCAATCGCATTAATGTCATGGTAAACATCTGCTAATTCTCCACGTGGTCCACGCTCACTCCAATCTTTTAGCACAATATAAGCAAGACCTGCATTGCTATCAAACGGCGGAATACCACCAGCGACGATCGTACTTTTCACAGCCTGTAGCGTGCGAATTTTTTCAGCCACACGCTGGACAACTTCTTTTGCGCGGGTTTGCGCAGAGCCGTTAGGAAGATTACAAACCAACATCAAATAGCCTTGATCTTCGGTTGGAATAAAACCGGTTGGAATTTTTGTAAATCCCCAACCTGAGATACAAACCAAGATAAGACCGATGACGGTAACCAGTCCGCTATGATGCACCATCGCGCGAATACGACCTCCATACCATTTTTCTAGCGGATTATAAACTGCATTAAAGCCACGAAAAAAAATGTTAAGTTTTCTGTCAGAACCTGTTTTCACACTCGCTGAGGCTGATGAAGGATAAGGAGCCGACGGCGCACAGGAGCTGAGTGGACTCAACGTCCGTGATGCTCCGAGCACCGGCGCGACGCAATCCTCCGCAGCTTCAGTAGAGTGTGAAGGCAGGTACTTAGGGTCTTGCGGCCTCAGCCATAACGCACACTGCGTCGGTTTCAAACTCATTGCATTGATCGCGCTGATGAAAGCTGTACTTGCGATAACGAGGGCAAATTGACAATACATCTGCCCAATAATTCCAGGCATAAAAGCCGCCGGAATAAAAACAGCCATCAAGACGAGCGTGATACCAATGATCGGACCGAACAAACTATCCATCGCGTGGATCGCTGCATTTTTAGGGGTTTCCCCACGTTCAATATGCTGCATGACCCCTTCTACAATGACAATGGCATCATCCACCACGATACCGATGGAAAGCACGATGGCAAAAAGCGACATCGTATTGATGGTAAAACCAAGCAGGGCCATGGCTCCAAAAGCACCAATAATGGTAACAGGAACGGTGGTGGCTGGAACTAGCGACGCGCGCCAATTTTGTAAAAAAATCACGATCACTAAAAGCACGAGCAGACCGGCTTCAAAAAGTGTTTTGTAAACTTCGTTGACCGACTCTTTAACAATGATGGTGGAGTCGAGCGGAATTTCATAATGCAGATCTTTTGGAAAACTTTTTGCAAGTTCTTGCATTCTTTCGCGTACCACTTTGGCTGTATTAATGGCATTAGAGCCTGGTAATTGATAGATCGCAAGACCACCTGCAGGTTTTCCATTGTATTCAAAAAATTGACTGTAGGACTGCGATCCAAGTTCTATACGCGCGACATCTTTGAGCCGTGTTATTTGACCACCACTAGAAGTTTTGGATTTTACAATAATCTCTTCAAACTCGCTGACTTGATTAAGAGAGCCATTGGCTGTGATAGAAAATTGAAAATCTTGATCTTTGCCCGCGGGAGGACTTCCAAATTGCCCTGCTGCAAGCTCCGCATTTTGTTGATTAAGCGCATCGACCACATCACTTGGAATTAGTGATCGCTGCTGCATCTGATCAGGGTTGAGCCAAACACGCATCGAATATTGACCAACGCCGAGTACATTGACGTTGGCGACACCAGGCAAGCGTACAAGTTCATTTTGCAAATTAATGGTCGCGTAGTTATTGAGAAAAAGTGCATCAAATTTTCCCATTGGCGAGGTGAGTGTTATTAATTGCAATACGGAAGTAGACGTTTTTTTAGTGATGACGCCTTGTGTTTGCACTGGATCGGGAAGCTGCGCTAATGCTGCACTGACACGATTTTCAACAAGAATCTGCGCCATGTCAGGATCCATTCCAATTTCAAAAGTAACCGTCAAAATATACGTGCCGGTGCTTGTTGAGGTAGAGGACATGTAGAGCATCCCTTGCACACCATTGACCTGCTGTTCAATGGGGAGTGCAACTTTTTTCACTAATGTTTGAGCTGTTGCGCCAGGATAGTAGGCTGTTACTTGAACCGTCGGCGGTGTGATCGGGGGATATTGCGTGATCGGCAAATGAAAAAGCGCAACACCACCTAGCAACATGATAATGAAGGCTAAAACATTGGAGAGAACAGGCCTCTCGATGAAGAATTTTGAAAGCATGCCTTTGTGATGCTGAATAGTTACGAGTTTTTGCCGTTTTAAATATTGCTTCAGGTGAAACGCGTAGCTGCACTATCAACACAACAAGCCATTATCCCACTGACTGTTCAAAATGAAGCTAATCATCCTAGACAACGCTGGAGCAGAACGTTTGATTCTTTCCTAATGCTGCCAACGGAAAATATCCCCAAGTCTTGTAGCATCGATAAGATTTTCAATCCAAAGCGATAATGTGTCGCCATCAGCGTGCTCTACAAGATCAGAATACTTTTTTGTCATCTCTTTAGGAAAACGTTGCTTAATTTGTTTCATAAGCAATGACCAAAAACCTTCTTGGCGACCTTCTTCAATTAATTGTTCAGCTACAGTCATAATTTTTGGTGTGGTTTGTTGTGACAATGATTCTTTAAATGTCCTAACAACAGCTTGTTTGTCTTCTTGAGTATGAATTAAAAATGAAAGCGCTGATTTCAAAAGTGCCCATTCTTTATTTTTGTCAGCTGCCTGAAGGAGCTCTTGTAATTGTTGAATGCACACAATGACATCGCGTGTAAAAGCATGCTTGAATAGTATTTTGACGATACCAAGGAGTGGTTTTTTCTTCAAGTCATCATCAGAGAATTGGTTCAGGTCAATGAGCTGAAAATCTTCAACCTTGTATGTTGAAAAAGTGAGATCTGCATGACGTGAGGATCTGATTTTGAGGCAGAGCTGGCGTAGGCTTCTCCGAGAATGGGCAAAACAGCTCGTCGGAGGAGAAGTCTGAGCCAGCCGGCCTCAAAGGGTTAGCCTAGCAGTAGGCAAGGAAACTTGTAAACTGTTAGAACCGGACACTGGAAAAAACCGAC
>JBIRBD010000177.1:0-2963 GCA_044326465.1 Chthoniobacterales bacterium | reverse complement strand
ATTGTTGAGGCTGCCTCAACTTGAAAAGAGTCGTTGTTGCTGCTCACATCTTCGATGTGAGAGTTGAAGTTAGAAGTTGAAGTTGAAGTGGTAGAAGAAGAAGCCTGCAATCTATCAGCGTAGCTGGCTTGAGCCAACTCGCTGACATAGTGAACGGGGTAATTTTCTCTTCCTGCAACAACCTCATAGCGCCATCGCCCGGGGGCGCCTACGCGGGCGATGCAGGCTACAAGCGGATCGTGGCCCATGGCTTCGCTATAGAGGTGGTCAGGATCGCTCGCTGTTGCACAATAATTTAAAAAATCACAATATTGCGAGGCTTGAACAGAAGAGTTGGCGTTGGCAGTTAACGCTGAAACAATAGAGAACTTGCTAACAATAAATACGCAGAAAAAAAGAATTTTTTTGGAGGGTTGGTTTTTCATTAAAAGAGGATTTAGGTTACTCCTTGGCTATATATCAGAAAGTTCTTGAATTGATTTCATTTCAATTTCTCTAACACTTATACTTACGCCAACTCCTTTTAAAAAAGTAAGAATTCTTTTTTGTTCTTTGTGGTGAATTTTTTTTGAGGCATTAGTAATGATATTTTTTTTATTCATGAGAACTAATAACCTTAAAAAACGATAGTTTGTAGACCTTTGTACGCTGTTACCTGTAACCTCCTAGCAATAGCTACCTTTAACCCGACGCCGTCACCACCATGGGAATTTTAAATTTTTTTCAAAGATTAACAAACCCTAATAGAGAGGCTGATTTAGAAGGCCTCTGGGAGCGCGTCGGTGACGACTTCGAAGGTTGCTTCATCAAGGTAGAGCAAGAAGCCGGTGAGCTCATCGGAAAAATTGTTTGGATCACCCCTGAAATGCTTAGCTATGGCTGGAGTGTAAACGATAAAAAATGGCGCCGCATCGAAGGAGATGAAAAAAATGGATGGCAGCTTTTGGATTTACGGAAACAATTTGATACAGCCACAAAAAAAGTTCTCTCAACAGACTACGCTAAATATTGGATCTCACTGAGCGGAGAAAGAAAACTTCATCTTCATCAATCACGCTTTCCACTTTTTGCTGCGCAGACGTGGAGAAAAATTGGGTAAAAACTATGAACCACAAATCACGAACTTCAATAATGACAAGATTCTTACGCTTGATGCCTAAGCCTTGTGATTGCACAGCTACAAAAACAACGCACGATGAAAGTGAAGAATGGCGACTAATGACCATTCTTGCGGCAGGATGCCTTCTTTTCGGGCTTCTAGGGCTATTCTCCAATTTTTATTTAAAAAACCAACCCGTTAGTATCGCATTCTATTTTTTTGCTTACCTCTTGGGAGGCTGGGATGCAACCATTGATGCCTGGGCATCAATTAAAAAACGAGAACTTGATATTCATTTTCTAATGATTGCTGTCGCTCTTGGCGCCGCTTCCATTGGAGCTTGGAGAGAAGGTGCTCTTTTGCTTTTTTTATTTTCTGCATCAGGCGCGATGGAACATTTTGCCATGGGCCGGACAAAGCGAGCCATCGATGCGCTTTTTCGAGGCGCTCCAAAAACAGCTCGTGTCTTACGCAACGGAAAAGAAGAACAGATTCGCGTTGAACAATTACTTCCCGGGATGATCGTACTCGTCACAAGTGGGGAACAAATTCCAGCCGATTTTGAAGTAATCAAAGGGGATAGTTCTTGTGATGAATCCAACCTCACTGGCGAAGCAACTCCGGTAAAAAAAATCCCAGGCGATACCGCCTTGTCAGGAACCATCAACCTCTGGGGAGTACTAGAAGGCCGCGTACTTCGCCCAGCAAGCGAAAGTGCACTCCAAAAAATCATCCGCTTGATTCAAGATGCACAAGAGCTTAAGGCTCCATCACAGCGGTTCACGGATCGTTTTGGGAGCGGTTATACAGCAATAATTTTAACGATTTGCACGATCATGTTTTTTGTTTGGTGGCTGCTACTGAACAAACCTGCTTTTTTTCCTCAAGGAAATGTAGTGAGTGCCTTCTACCGTACAATGACACTCTTGGTTGTCGCCTCTCCTTGCGCACTAGTGCTCTCCGTTCCCTCAGCCATCCTTTCTGCTATTGCAAGCGGTGCACGACGAGGCATTCTCTACCGTGGTGGCGCAGCTATTGAAACATTAGCCGATGTTCGAATTGTTGCGCTCGACAAAACAGGAACACTTACCTCGGGAAATTTAACGCTTTCTCGTTTTGATTGTTTTGAAGGAGATGAGGATAGATTGAAATCAATCGCCTATAGCTTAGCGAGGCTTTCAGAACATCCCCTCTCCCGCGCAATACGCCGTATGGGAAAGACGTGGAATGCAGAATTAGTCGAGGTGGAAGAGTTTGAAACACTTCTTGGCCTTGGTGTATGCGCTACCAGCCAAGGAAAATCTTACGTCATGGGCAGCCTAAAACTCCTTGAAGGACTTGAACAATTTCAACAAAAGAGTTTTCCAAGCAACCCTGGTTTTGATGGCGCTGTCGTTTGGATTGCAGGTGATCAACTCTTGGGGCGCATCTTGTTTACTGATGAAATCAGAAAAGAGTCCAAACTAACTCTTCAACAATTACATCATGATGGCCTGAGGACGGTTATGTTAACAGGTGATCACGCTGATGCTGCCGAAGCAATTGGCAATGCAGTAGGCGTTGGTGAAATCATGTCAGGGCTTTCTCCAGCTCAAAAAGTTGAAGCAATTCAAGCGTTGAAACAGAATAACAAAATACGCGTTGCCATGATTGGTGACGGAGTTAATGATGCTCCTTGCCTTGCGGCAGCTGATGTTGGCGTTGCTATGGGTGCTCGCGGATCAGATGCTGCACTAGAACAGGCTGAAGTTGTTTTGATGAATGATCGCATCGAAAATTTTCTCCTTGCCCGCATGCTCAGCAAGCATGCAAGAGTCATTATTTATCAAAATATTTTTGTAGCCGTGGCAACGGTGATCACTAT
>JBIRBD010000195.1:0-2277 GCA_044326465.1 Chthoniobacterales bacterium | reverse complement strand
GGCTGCAAAAACGCCCGAATGCTGGGGTGCTGCGATTGCGTTAAAAACGGTTTGAAATCAACCGTTTTGTCTTCGCCGTCGTTAAAGTGGATGTGCAGTTTGTAATCGGGCTGGTAATCAGCGGTTTGTATTGAGATCAATCCTGATTCCATTTGAGCCTTTTAGTGATTGGCCGTTATAGGTGAATTTCTGAGGCTGAAATGGCTGTAACATTTGTTTTTTATGCCTACGATGCTATGAAAATTATAGTTAAATTATTATTTTAAGGTTTTACTACTTTTGCTTTTATACCTGATGTTGCAGCAGTTTCTAACCTGTCTAGCCAATGAGAAAACTGAGGGCATTCAGATTTCATCTTATGTAAGCCAATTTCTAGTGCAGCAAGAGTTCCCAAGAGAGGTTTTTCATAGCTAGGAATCAATTTTTCAATCCGTTTAGACGGGGCAGTTTGAGGCGAATCATTAATTTCTTCAGGGTTTTCAAAATCATCCCTGATATTCTGAAACGCGTCTTTTAAGTCATCTCTATATATCGCCGCAGCAAATGCTTTGCAGTCGCTAAAAAGCAAAGCTTCAAATTCATGCATTACTACATATGGGATAAATCGAATATTCTGCGCTTGGATTTCCATAATTTGCGCAATATCTAACGCAAGAAGACTTTCAACTGTTTTAGCTTTTTGAGAATGCGGTAAAGCGTTTGCTGTTTCCCTTCCAGGCCACGCTTTTGGTCCAGTAGCGGGTAGGGCGTAATAATCCACCATTGTTGTGGCAATGCAGCCAATATCCTCTTTTAAGTGATTGGAAATATCCTTGCGAACTGCTGACCAAGCCCTAATACCACCGCGCCGGTCACGTTGACGCGCATTCCCAACTATTCTTGCGGAAACGGATGTGTAGCCTCGTTTGATAAGGTATTCGCTAAGAACTTCATTTACGAATGTTTCTTCACTTGGTCCTTCTACGTGAACTAAAAGTCTTGTCATTCCGATTTTGTACTTTTGATATTTTCAGAGGCTGGACGACCACCGAGCTCGTTCTTTTCCCATAGTTGGCCGAGACTATAGTCTTCAAGCCAATTTTCTAAGGTTGCAGAATCGAGTCTTGTCAGTGTCGTAGCGCTGTTTACTCGATTTGCAACAAGCACATCTTCGGGGGCAAAGTGATCCAACAACAACGGCGATTGAGTTGAAACAATTATCTGAGTTTCGAGTGATGTTTGTCTTATGAGAGATGCTAGTAATGTGATTGCCGATGGATGCAGCCCTAATTCAGGCTCATCAACAAGAATAACTGAGGGTCGCAGCTCGAGCGGTTGTAAAAACAGTGTTGCTAATGCGATAAATCGTAAAGTCCCATCGGAAAATGCGGAAGCGCCAAAGTACTTATCTGAAGAAGTGTGTTTCCATGCAAGTTTGATTACTTCAGTGTTCAAGTTATCAGGCCGCAAAAGAAAATCATCAAAAAATGGAGCAACTCGTTGAATAGTTTTTCGAATTAGTGAGTATGAATTAGCATATTCTTTGGTTTGCTTCAATCGATATAAAAAAGCAGCAATATTCGAACCATCTGGTCGTAGAAAATCGCTGTCATCAACTCGAGCAGTTTTCCTTAAAGGTGAGTTTGAACTTGTATCATGTACATGATACAAACGCCATCGATCTAATCGAGTTCGAACCCATTCTCCAGTTGATTTGCTTAAGTTTTGGTTGCTAATCCCAGCCTCAGTGCCGCTTTTCATCGGTGCAAGAAGATTGCTGTACGGCCGCGGATATTTGCTTTTATCCCAAAAAGTAGTCTCTTCGTTCAACGGAAATAGGTTATCTTCGGCATCAGCTTTCAGTGACAGGCTGTAACCATTGACTGCATCACTAAACGAGAGTCTGATTTTAATTTCTGAGGTATTTTTTGTTCCAAAATGCAGTAATTCATCCGCACCCCCAGCAGTTCTCACATATTCGTATAGCTTTCCTTCCTTTATGGCTTGTAGAAATGCAAATATTCCAATGAAATTAGATTTTCCAGAGCCATTCGGACCAATTATTAAATTGATAGGACGTAGTTCTACCTTGCCAGTTGTAGCAATGCTTTTGAAGCCTTCAATTGATATCCAGTCAAGTTCTTGTCGCATGATATTTTTTATACTAGCTGGAGTTTACTTCCCAAACGAATCCTTCAACCCCACCGCCAAATTAAACACCGGCTTCCCCACCACAGAATCCACCCTGTCTGCACAGAAGTAGCCGTGGCGTTCGAACTGGAACTTGTCGTCGGGTTT
>JBIRBD010000058.1:0-11392 GCA_044326465.1 Chthoniobacterales bacterium | reverse complement strand
TAATCCTAAAAACGGCAATGGCTCGTTATAAATTAGCGCAATATGCTCAGCCTCAAAATGATTTTTCAACCGGCTTACGTATCTTCCAGGTATGCTTCGCCGTTTTAAAAATCATTTTTAGACCAATCCCTTACGCTAATTTATTAACTCCCATCACCGTTTTTAGGTTAATTGAATACGATTCAGTATGAATTCCTTGCAGCCATTGAGGCTAATCGTAAAAAACCATAATGAAATTACTACTTCTTTCTTTTGCGTCACTTTTTCTACCAGTCACATCTAACTTTCTTCTTCATGCTGATGCGAACATAAGTCGATCATTCTCTCCAACGACTGTAACGTCCCTTGTTACCGCTTCGGACTACTGTGCTTTTCTAAATGTAGCTGCTTCTTCTCATGCAGAGCATCTCTACGATGAGAGAATGGTTTCTGATCCGACAACAGCCTCCATTCTACGCTTGGGAAGGCCTGGAGAATGGCACTACGAAGTTCTTGCAGGTAAAGAAAATGTTCCTGTTGAATATGTTAACAAGCAAGTCCAAGCTCGTTATGGTCATGAGCTGCAGGCTGCAGATAAGAGCTTAGAAGAGAAAGTCAAGGAACCAAAAGAATCTGATGATGGGTGCTCACTTTCATGGAATAAAAACTTGTTTGAGATAGAGATTCCATCAACAACATTAGCGCTGCTTAGAACGCCTAGCTTAACACTCGACTCTGATATTGCAGGTATAAGTTCTGCAGCAGCCTTATTAGGGCTTCTGGCCGCTCCAGAACTGATGATGCGATTTGGTGATTTTAGTGTTCGTGGCGTAACAAGAGGAGCTCAAGAGGGAACTCAGCAAGAGAGAACGGCGCAGAATCTTAACACTCCCAACAGCCTAGTAGATTCCGAAGAAGCTCGAAAAAGTCTCACCTTCTCCCATCTTATCGAACGTCCTCTTATTGATAAAGATCCAATCTATGACGAGGCTAACAGATCGTGGGCGCAAAACGAACAAGCTTGGGAAGAGCGGACTTCAGCCGCAAAAAACCTAGAAATGGGCCGTCTTCTAACAGCCAACGTCAAAGAACTCTTGCAAGCTGAAGAAGAAAAATTAGCTGGTGAACATCCTAATGAAGAACGATTAAAAAAACTTCGGAGTACTCTAACAATGGCTTCTGAGGCCCTTGCGCTCCTCGATATCACCCCACTTCCTATAGGCAGTAGCATCGAAAAAATCTCTGCCTTCGCGCAGTGGTATAGCAAAAAATTTAGCGAAATTGCACGCGATGCCACAGCAGAAGAGCTTATGGAAGTTGAGGCAAAGCTAGAAGAGATGGAGAAAAAGTATGCTGAGACTCAAGAAGCTGCTCCTCAGCTTATGCTTGCTGCTCAAGAGATAGAAGAGAGCGTGACACGTCAAGATATTCAAAAAACACATGATCTTATTAGCGTAGTTAACCCGCCAAGAGAAGATAATTCTGAAGCTTGGAACCATTGGGCAGCAGCACTCACCGCTCACCTGCAATCGAACCAATCGCGTTTCGCCTTAGTTTCATTAAATTCTTCCATTCAGGAAGTTGTAAAGCTTGCTGAAACTAATCCAATTCAAGCTCGTCAAATTATTAGTAACGCCTGGAATCAACGTATTCAAGCATCCCAGGCAACCATTAGAAACGTCGCAAGAAATCAGCAGAATGAGCTTACTTCTTTTGAAAAGGCACTTCGTCAAACCAACGAACGAGCCTTGGCAGTCAAGAAGGTGATAAAAACTAAAGAAAAAACATTAGAAAAAGCCTCTGAGAAAGAGAGATTGTCTTTACAAAAACTTCAACAAGCTAACGAAACATTGACCAGTCAAATTAGTCCAACAACTTCTTCCCTCCAGGCTAACCTTATTCAACAACGAGAAGCTGCCGAGAAACAGAAAAGAAACATAGCCGAACTCACCACCCTTTCTGAAAAAGCAACAGAGAACAGAGTTGCTGCTAATGAGATGCTAGAAAGAGCTAAGCAATTACTGAGTGATGTCAAACAAGAAGCTCTTCCTGTTCTAGATCATTATTGGAAAACCAAAAAAACCTTTGAGCGTCACCTCGTTCGCGCGACCGCTCGCGCGCAAGCAGATCGCCAAGCCTTCATCGATACTTGGCCAGAGCTCCCAACTCCAGAGACAGCTTCAGATATCCATCAGATGTTACTTACTCCTCTCGATCACTTCCTGCAACGCGTGAGGTCTGGTGATCTTCCTATTTTACCATGGAATCGCATTGCACCCGATCTACTCAGCGATCAATATTCTGAGCAAAATTCCCCCAACAGAGCTATCACTCCTCCCTCTATCCTTAAAGAAGAGGCTGAAAGACGTGGGAGAGAAGCCTTGGGTATGTTGAACCCTTCTCAGGGAGGACCAAAAATACTAGAGCAGCTTATCCCTATGATGCTCAATGAGGAGCTTCTCTCAAATGGAATTGATATTCGGCATCCTCAACCTGAAGAAACCGAACGCTGGAATACTTACGAAACCATCCTCAAGCTTCAAGAAGAGATAGGCCAAATCACCAAAAAAATTGCTTCAAAGGCCAAAAGCTCTCAGTCAAGCAAATCAGGCATGATAGGCCAGAGCAGCCCAAGCGCTAGCACAGCTAGTGAGCTTGATATGAGTGAAACTCAAAGCGTCATGAGTCGAGTTAGTCGAAAAACCACCATGACGACGAAAACAACCACTTCTTTAGCAGCTGCCGCAAAAAAGAAATCTTCGACAGATCAATTAACGAGTGATTTGCTCATTAAAAAAGAGGCCCTCCAAGAGGCTGAAGAAAATTGGTCTCATTACGCGCAAGACTCTGAAAAAAAGAGGGTTATTCTCCTTGGCGTACCTCCAAGAGATTGGGAAACAGAGTCTAAACTTAAGTGGGAGAAGCTCGATCAACAAGCGATTCGAACTAGAAAATGGACCGCCGAGATGACTCGTTGGATGGCTAGGGCTGAGGCCGATCAACGTCGCGTAACATCAGATGAGCTCCATCAATCATTGCTCGATACTAGCGCAGAATCGACACCTGAGCAAATTCGAAAAGCTCAAGAAGCTTATGACAAAGCACATCACAATTATCTTGCTGCTGATCAACGATGGTCTCAGTTAGCAGAAGAAGCACTCTCCAAAGTAAAAGAAGAAGACTCCGCTAGAAAAGATTTAAAAGAGGCTGATCGTGCTATTAACAGAATCATAAAATCTTTTGTGCCTGCTCTTAAGCAGGTTAAAGAGAGAGCAGAAGAAAAGTTTTTTTTAAATGCCGATAAGATGCAGCAGGAAGCAATTCGTGCAGCAGAAAACAGCCGTTTTACTAAAGATAGAATTGAGCAATTTAAGAAAGAAGCAGATCAAGCTGAAAAAGAGGCTCTTGCATGCTATGCATTCTATCTTCAAACAATAGCAATCCAAGAAATTAGAAGCCAAATCCCCAATGCATTAGAGAAATGGCATGAGCGCGCAGCAGGGAATAAATTAGATGAAACTTCTTCCTCTTTGAATCGTTCGAAGAACTTAAAAAAGAGCCAAGAAAAAAACTCCCGACAAAAAGCCATCATTGAGATTGAAAAAAAAGCCTATAAAGCAGCAGAAGCCGAACATGCAAGACTCCAAGAAGTTGAAGCCATCTGGAACCAACATGCCATTGATCAGGCTACTAAGCTCTTCATCGAAGAGGCGGCAGCAGAAGCTCTCCAAGGTGATCTGCAACGATGGTCATTACTTACCGAAGAGCAACGTGCTGCTTACAATGAGATTATTAAAGCTTCTAATAATCTTTATGAAGTTCAAAAAGAAAAAGTTATCAATGATGCAAAAATACGTGTCACAGCAGCAAAGCAAGAGCTAGAAAAAAAACAAGAGATCCTTCACTCATTAACTTCCTTGATTGGGACAGGAACAGCAGGCACACAAAATCGACCATCTATTTCTAGCAAACAATCAACAGATTCCAGAAATTCAGACTTCTCTCAAGTCTCACAAGCCTCCTATCCAAGCCACCATACTTACCTAGATGACGATGATGCTAGTTCGGCCACTGGGAGCAGCCATCACTCTACAGTTTTGACAACCTCCACAGAGCCTGAGCCATTAAAAAGTCCAGAAGTCAAAGCTGCTGAGAAAAACTTACAAAGTGCAGAAGCAGAGCTTGAAAGTCAAAAAGCTGTTAACAACGCCAGAGAAACGCTTCTTAACCTTGGTCAAGAAATACTTCGCCAACCACACCTGCAAGGGTCAAACTTTTCAGATTTTCTCCATCTGCCAACCAGAGCAATCGTTGAGGCTTGGCAAAAAGCAGCCGATGTCGCCCAAATGACTTCGGAGAATTTTCTCAAAGCCGCTGCCGCCGAAGAAAATTCCCATCACTTCTTTGCTGCTCTCTGGAACCAAATATCAGAACACTCAAAACGTGCTATCAATCACTATTTTGAGTATGCCACTCACCTAGAAGAAGCAAACCACGCTGAGGCTCATTCATCGATGACTCTAGCTAAAGAATCTGAGCAAAAAGCCAATCATAGTGTAAGCCTCACTGACAAAGCCTCGCGGACTATCAAGACAATAGCTGAAGAAGAGAATAGTCAGATCGTTGATCAGATCTTTTCTCCTGCTAATCAACAATTAGAGACAGAGCTCGCGCGCGCCTTGCAGCGAGCTAAAAGTCTAAGCCCAAAAGATCCTAACTTTGAGCCTGCTTGGGATGAAGTCATTATCAAAGCAGAAGAAGAAAAAGCTGTGGGAGAAAAAATCTTACACCTTTATCAAGATCTTCAGCAAGAAGAGGAAATAGACCCATGGCAGGAAGGGCTCTTCATGGCTGACTATACAGATGCCTTCATTAGAGCTACCGACTATACGCTCCGTCCACTCTACCTTCAGGCTGAAAAAACAGAAGAAGAGCTGATCTTCTTATTACAACAAGCAGAAGCGGGGAAACAGATTTCACCTCAAGATTCTTTTTCAACAGTAGCCGAAAAGTCCTGGACGGAAGCCATCAGTCTTGCTTCTGAAGCTCAACGTTGTTGGAAAGGAATCGCTCAAAAGGAAGAGAGCTTATTAACTTTAGCAATTTCTCTCCCTGAGGAAGCTTATGAGGTATGTCAAAAAAATCTAGAGGAAGACCGCTATAACGTTGCTCTCTACATGCTGCTTTCAGAATTTTTCCAAGCTTCTCAATGCCAAGAAAAAACTCCAGAAGAAGCTAAACAAGCTTGGGAGCATTTTCTCCAAATAAGTCAGGAGCTTGAAGTAACTCTTTCTGAGCATGATCAAGCAATCTGGAAAAATGATCTTGCCTTACTGGAGGCCTATAAAACAGGTCCTCTCATTAGCATTTCTGACCATCAGTACGATCAGCTTCTAGAAAAGAGTTCCCCTCTTCTGCTGCGTCTCTTAGAGAGAGGAATTGATGGAGCTTCTTCTTTTAGGATGAACTCAATAAGCCTCTCTCAGGAAGAAGTGCTGCTTCAAGAAGTACGAAAAAAAATCAGTGAGCTAGCCAAAGCCGCGGTAATAAAGGTATTTTCTCCTAACATAGATCCAGAAGTACGAAAAAGTAAAATAGAGGAAGCCCTTGTTGAGACCGATCATAGAAGGTCGCAGAGAGATCTTCGTGTCAAGCAGGAACGGGAGGAGTTTGACACAACTGATGCGACTGCAAAAATTATTCGAGCAATAGAGAAAGCTACTCACGAGGCAAGCCTTCTAGCCCTGAGTAAGAGTGAGCAAGCAAAGCGTATTGCACGAGAAACCGATGTTTTAAGAGATCGTCTGCATAAGGCAGCAGAGCAGAGTTACTCTTTTTTAGAGAACATTCTTAAAAACAGAAAACTATCTCTAGAAAAAGTAGCCGAAATAGCCTCTGATAAGCCTGAAAATTCAACCAGAATAGAAAGGGTGATGAGGGAAACTATCGCTTGTAATGAGAAGCGTCTTCAAAAAGAGAGAGAAACTCTTCAAGAGGGAACAACCTTTGATTCAACTATTGTAGGCAAGAGAGCCAGATTCATGAAGAGCGTCAATCAGCAAGCTCTCGAGGTAGCAGCTGCTAAAGCCAACGCTTTTAGAGAAAAAGTCTTTGAGAGAGATGCAGCTATAGAAAAAAAATATCTCTCTACCAGAATAACCGATAAAATTTTCGAAAAATTCTTAAATCTCTATGAAGCAAGCCAAGATGTTGAAGAGTCTCTAAACCATCTTAAGAACTTGATAGTAGGAGCAACAAATTGGGCTACAGATCCTCTAACAGTCAATCACCTCACGCTTCTACTATCAGCATTAGAAGATAAAAATGCCCTCATGGGAGCTCCTTTAGAAGAGACATTTCGCATGATTCGCTCTCTGCAACGTCCGATAGCAGAAGATATTCTCTCTCTCCTTCATCCTATTAATCATCGTATAAACTCTCTTCAGGCCGAACAGAAGAGAGTAACAGATCAGGCAGAAAAAATTGCTCCCTTTATAAAGATGGCCTCAGATTTAAAAAACCAAGAAGACTCTATGAAAGAGCTCGAAAGCCAGTACAAGGCTAGTGAAGAGGAGGCCAAGGCTGCAACTAATAATCTAGAAATGAATAAATTTAAAACAGCCGTAAGGACCATTCAAGAGGGTCTTGGCAATCTTAATCAAGCTTCTCTGCTCCTCTCACAACGAGGCATTCATGAGATTACCACACCTCAAATTCCAGAAAAAGAGATTGCAGCGACCTTGGCTTTGGAGGCGATCAAGGGACATCAGAAGATAGCTAATTATAGAAAGCTCCTTGCAGAAGAAGCTCTTACAGGAAGGCAAGAAGAGGTTACGAGATTACAACAGACCGCAAGTTGGGAGGGGAAAAGAATTACTCTTCTAAGCCAAGCTGTAACACAACTTGCTACAGCAGAGAAGTTAATCACTCAAGCAGTCGCAGCTCAGGCGAGTAGTCCTCCGATGAGGGAGGAGGAGGCTCGTCTCTGCTTAGAAGCTGCTAAAGAATTCAAACGGGATGCCTCCTACTATCAAATTCAAGCCGATTTAGCAGCAAGAAATGGAAATCTAAATAGCGATTCTTCTGGAATGAGAAACCTAGCGCATATCTATCTCAACTCTACAGCAACGACCCTTGCCAAAATTGCAACGGATCAAAAGATCACTCCTCAGACTTCTGCAAAAGAAGAAGTGCGAAGACTTGAGTTAGAAGCAGCTCGCAATTTTTATCAAGCTGCAGAACGTGTTCTCATTGCCGCTGAAGTCGTCAATACCTCAGGTGTACAAGATACTAAATCGAAAGAGGAGGCTATGGTTTTCAATCAGACAGCCTCTTATCTTATTAAAGAGGCTGCCGAAGTCGCCTCAATAGAAGTGGCAGAGAGAGCTACTCCACTAACCTCTGCAAGAGAAGAAGAGGTAAGACTTCGTCTCAAACTTAAAATACAATGTTGATAATCAGGACCAAACTTCAATAGGACGAGAAAAAGCAAGGCTCATGACGAAGCAAGTTGCTTGTTCTCAAAAAGCATTCGACTATTTTCAAAAGTTTGCGGAATCTTATCTATCAAATAGTTTTGTAGAAGCGAATAAGTGGGAAAACACTGCTGATGCTTTGTTAAAAGCTAACGATCGATATGCTGAAATTACAAGTTGTTATAGGGAGTTAGACGAGATGAGAGCAAGAACGCCTCAAACGCCAGTCTTACAAGAGAACGCTAGGCTGACCTTGGCAGCTATCCAAGGTTTAGAGAAGGTGGCTAGTAGTTATGAGCTGCTTGCCGAAGCAACGCTAGTTCAGAATAACGCTGATATTGCAAAATGGGGTGAGTTAGCCAATAAGCAACAAGAAGAGGTCTGGGCGTTATTTAGAAAAAGAAACTAAGCGAATTTGGAAAGAAGAAGCCTACTGTTTTTTCAAAGGAAAACCTGGAGTCCAGCAAATTTGCCGACGTAGGAGCCATTTGATCCCGAGTAGATCCCAAATACCACGCCAAGCACGGCGTGCAATGGTGTAATTAGAATTACCGAATTTTCGAGCGCGATGGTTAACGGGGAATTGTCCTAGTGTGAGGCCTGCATGTTCTAACATCGCAATCATATAACATTGCATTTCATTAAAAGGTATAAGGAGTGGAAGATGTTCTTTACGAATGACTTTGAGTGTGCAGCCTGCATCACGGACAGTATCACGGGTAAAAAATTTCCTCGTTTTGTTTGCAATCTTCGAAGCAAATTTAACTTGCCAAGAATCCTTGCGATGACGTCGATAGCCGCAAACAATATCGTAATTTTTTGATTCGCGCACGAGCATCGGAATGTCAGCAGGATCATTTTGAGAATCTCCATCCATAAGCACGCAGAGTGGATGTGAGGCATTAAGTAAGCCTGCATAAAGCGCGGCACTTTGCCCAAGGTTTCTTGGAAAGGAAATCAGGCGTACGTCAATAAAGTTTTTGATAAGTAATTCGGTTTTGTCTTTGCTCCCATCGTTGACGGCAATAATTTCCGCATCAGGATTTGTTAAACGTGTTTCATAAAGAACCGCCTCCACATTTTCTTCCTCGTTATAAAAAGGAATAATAATGGAAATTTTTGGTAAAAGATTGGTAGATTCAGACATGTTTAAAAAACTAAATGATGATGGAAAAAAGAAGAAGAGTATTCATCTAAAAAAGGCATTGGCTCGCTGTAAATTAGCGCAATATGCTCAGCCTTAAAATGATTTTTCAACTGGCTCACTTACCTTACAGGTATGCTTCACCGTTTTAAAAATTATTTTTAGACTAAGGCTTTACGCTAATTTATTAACTCCCATCACCGTTTTTAGATTAATCCTTTCTTATGATTTTTTCAAAAAATAATTTTTCATTAAAGTTGCTCAGCAGCCAATCGCTCGCTGGCATTGTCGTTTTTCTTATAGCCCTACCGCTTTCGCTTGGTATTGCACTGGCTTCTGGTGCGCCGCTTTTTTCAGGTATTCTTGGAGGTGTCGTAGGTGGCATCGTTGTTGGCTTTTTAAGTGATTCTTCGATCGGTATCAGTGGCCCTTCAGCAGCACTTGCAGCGGTGGTGGCTCAGCAGATTATCCATCTTAATTCGTTCGAAGCGTTTTTATTAGCACTACTTCTGGCCGGCCTTATTCAAGTTCTTCTGGGAATTTGTCGCGCAGGATTTATTGCAGAATTTTTTCCATCCAGTGTTATCAAGGGGCTTCTGGCAGCAACGGGAACATTGATTGTTTTAAAACAGATTCCACACCTTGTTGGATATGATCCAATCGCTTTCGGAGATAATTCGTTTCTTGAGTTAGATGGTCAAAATACTTTTGGCGTAATAGGAAATGCTTTTTACCATTTTCAACAAGGTGCCTTATTCATTGGATTATTTTCCTTATTTTTTCTGCTGCTTTGGAATCGAATTAATATTTTAAAAAATTTTATTATTCCCGCACCGCTCTTCATTGTTCTTTTTGCTCTTCTTCTGAGTGAATTATTTCGTTGCTTGGGAGGTGATTGGGTAATTGGCCCTGATCATTTAGTTCAAGTTCCCAAAATGAGCGGTGTGCGTGATTTTGTTGCTGTGCTGCGTGGCCCTGACTTTAAAAATTTTTTAAATCCTGAAATTTATAAGGCTGCAGTTCTTATTGCAGCCTGTGCGAGTCTAGAAACATTACTCAACCTCGAGGCAAGCGATAAAATCGATCCCGAGCAACGGATTAGTTCGCCTCATCGTGAGCTAATCGCACAAGGTATTGGAAATATTATTTTGGGATTTATCGGTGGTCTTCCTATCACAAGTGCCATTGTGCGTACTAGTGCGAACGTACAAGCAGGAGGTCGCACCCGAACGGCAGCTATTTTTCATGGTGTATTATTGCTCTTTTGTCTCCTCTTTTTTTCTACCCAACTTAACAAAATACCGCTCTCAGCCTTGTCGGCAATTTTAGTCATTGTAGGAGCTAAACTCGCAAGTCCTCAACTTTTTCGTCAAATGTGGAATGGAGGAAAAGATCAATTTCTCCCATTCATTATTACAATCCTTGCCATTATTTTTACCAACCTTCTCATCGGCATTTTAATTGGTCTTGGAGTCGGTTTGCTTTTTATTTTGCATAGCAATTTAAGTGCTCCGATTCAAAAAACATTAGAAAAGCATCCTGCTGGTGATGTCGTAAGAATTGATTTAGCGAACCAAGTTAGCTTTCTTAATAGACCTTCTCTGGTAAAAATTTTGGATGAACTGCCTAACAAAACTCAGCTTCTTTTTGATGCACGAACGACTCATTACATCGATCCTGACATTCTCAATCTCATTGATGATTTCATCAAAATAAAAGCACCTGTTAGGAAAATCAGTGTCAGTCTTCTCGGGTTCAAGGATAAAGCGCAGCTTTGTGATAAAATTTCATTTATTGATTATTCAACGAAGAAGCTTCAAACAAAGCTAACACCCTCAGAAGTCCTTGAAATCATGAAGGAAGGAAACAAACGATTTTATGAAGGTCGTCCTTTGTTACGCGATCATGTAAGACAAGTCCAGGAAACAAGTCACGGTCAGCATCCCATGGGTGTGATCTTGAGTTGTATCGATAGTCGCGCGCCTGGTGAAATAATTTTTGATGTAGGCCTTGGTGATTTTTTTAGCATTCGTATGGCCGGTAATGTTGCTAGCGTCAAAGAGCTCGCTTGTATGGAATATAGTTGTGTGATGGCTGGAGCAAAATTAATCGTTGTTCTCGGGCATTCTTCTTGTGGGGCTATGGCAGCAGCTATTGATTTTTATCAACGCGGTGTGACTGTGGGTGAGACGGATGATTGCAAAAACCTTGATGTGCTTCTTGCAGAAATTCAGCAACAGATCGATCCTGTGACATGTCCTTCAAAACCATTCACTTCGCAAAGAACAAGAGGACGCTATGTTGATGCCTTAGCAGAAGCTAATGTTCTTCATACAGTACGTTTCATTCGAAAAGAAAGTGCCGTTCTCGATCAGCTGGTGAGTGAAGGAAAAATTAATATCGTCGGAGCCTTTTATAATGTGGCTACGGGAAGAGTTAATTTTTTAAAATGAGTTCGTACTTACGATAATTCTGTGTCGATGAGATAGGCCATAATTACCATTCAGGTTCTTAAAAGCGGTCAAATTCAGATCTCATCTTTTTTACATCTAATACCTCTTTATCTTTTGCCCACATACCACGTGCAGCACGAAGTTTGTTTAACTTGCCTTTGATTTCTCGACGCTTAATCCTAAAAACCGTAATGGCTCGTTATAAATTAGCGCAATATGCTCAGCCTCAAAATGATTTTTCAACCGGCTCACGTACCTTCCAGGTATGCTTCGCCGTTTTAAAAATCATTTTTAGACCAAGCCCTTACGCTAATTTATTAACTCCCATCACCGTTTTTAGG
>JBIRBD010000071.1:0-10025 GCA_044326465.1 Chthoniobacterales bacterium | reverse complement strand
CTAACCCTTTGAGGCCGGCTGGCTCAGACTTCTCCTCCGACGAGCCGTTTTTGCCCATTCTCGGAGAAGCCTACGCCAGCTCGGCCTCAAAATCAGATCCTCACGTCATGCAAAGATCTCACTTTTTCAACATACAAGGTTAAAGCAGTTTTGGCTTTTTCTTGCTTCTTCTCTTCAAAAAAATCAAGCGTGCGATTCCGTTCTTCCGCATGATCCACGATCGGGGCTGGATAATTTTTAGCTAGCGAAGTTCCAAGAGATGGTGGTTTGCAAAAGAGTTTTGGGGAGAGATGAGACAACTCAGGAACCCAACGTTTGATGTAGATGCCATCCGGATCGTAGCGCGCAGTCTGTGTCCAAGGATTTTGGATACGAAAATAGGGAGCAGCATCTGCTCCCGTCCCTGCGCTCCATTGCCACCCCATGTTATTGCTGGCAATTTCTCCATCAACGAGTGATTGCATAAAAAATCTTTCTCCTTCGCGCCAATCAATATGAAGATCTTTTGTTAAAAACATCGCCACAATCATACGCGAGCGCCCATGCATCCACCCGGTTACCGCCAATTGACGCATCGCTGCATCAACAATCGGGAAGCCAGTCTGACCTTCTTTCCAGCGCTTTAAGGCATCTGGCTGATTTTTTAATCCAGGCCATATCATACCACGCCATGTTGGATTAAACTCTTGATGAAGCACTTCGGGATAATGCCAGAGGAGTTGCATGGCAAACTCTCGCCAGACAAGTTCTGTGATAAATTTTTGTAAGTGTTGTCGCTCATCTAATGAAGCATTTTCTCTAGATTTTATCGCCATTGCATAAACTTGCCTCGGTGAAAGCAACCCCCAACGTAGATCTTGCGAGAGCCGCGAAGTTCCTTCTAATGCCATCAAATCACGAGCAACACCATAGTTAAAAAGCGAGTCGCTCATAAATTTTTTTAACCGATGTTGTGCCGCTTTCTCTCCGGCAGGAAAATCATACCGTGGCTCTAGCAACGGTGAAAAAGTCGTCTCACTATTTTTTAATCCCCAATGAACCAGGGTTGGAAGTGGCTTAGAATCTAAATCAACAGGCGTTTTAATTTTTGCAAGCATCCTTCCTGGCGAATGTTTTGGCAATCGAAACCACGCACGCGCATAAGGGGTGAAGATGCGAAAGGGTGTTCCTGCTTGTGTCAGAACATCGTTGCGCTCATGCAGGCAAGCATCAGGAAAAAATTTGACTTGGATTCCTTGTTCACGAGCCTTTATTGCAAGAAGCTCCTCGGTGGCTCTTCCAAAAGGATCAGGATCACGATTGGAAAAAATTGCTTCTGCTTTTGTTTCATGAGCAAGACGCAATAACTCAGCAGCGGCATCACCTTGACGGATGATAAGCTTACCTCCGATGCTTCCTAAATTTTTTGATAAAGAAGCGAGGGAGTCACAGAGAAATTGCTGCCGCGGAGCCCCTGTCCAGGCATGATGATTTTTCCAATCACTCAAAATATAAACAGGAACTACCTCCGCAGCCTCATCCACAGAGGCTGAGAGAGCCGTGTTATCAGTGATGCGCAAATCGCGACGAAACCAGTGAATGATTCTTTTCATAGAAAAACCTAAAACTCGCGAGCCAGTGATATCATCTGCGCTGAAAATGATGCGTCAGATTGCATTAACAGCGTAGACAAAGTCGTTTTTTTTACGAATCTTTTAGCAAGCCAACGATTAAGTTCCTGAGAACGCTTTTGAATTTCTTCGACCAAGGATTTTTCCATTGAGACTAATATGCCAATTTCTTGGAACAGTTGTTGAGCTTTTTCCTCTAATATTGAGAAATCTACGATTGGTTTTTCTGAGCTCAAAGAAGATGATTCGTCTAATATTTCAATCACAGGAGAGATAACTACGAATAAATCTTCTGAATCCCTCAGTAAAAGAAAATCCGTAGATTCAGTAGAATTATCCAACAACTTGTTGAAGAAGCTATTTTGAAAGATTGCCGAACTTGTGGTCCAGCTCTTTTTTGGACCTGGTTTTTGAGATTCTTCTCTCTGCTTTAATTCTTGTTCTATCTCTTCCTTTGTATGAATGATACGGATTTTTATCGATAAAAGTTTGTTTGTTAGTTTCAAGTAAGGACTTATATTATCCAAAAGCTTGGCCTGCTTCTGCATTTCATAAAGCTTCTTATTCAACACTTCTTCTATTTTTCTCTTTTTAGTCTCCTTTGTTTCCTTGCGTAATTGCCTTTCTAATTGGAAGTATTCTCTCTTCATTTCTATTCCCCTTTCTAAAAAAGAGGTCAAAATTTCCCTATCATTGGCAATTCTTTGATTGCTTATCAGCCCTTTATTAATGTCTTCGACAAGTTCTATAAGGTTTTCTAGAGAGCGCGTATTTTTCAATGCCTCTTGAAAGTCACTTATTCGGCAAAAACTCATTCTCTCCTGCCATAAGTCTCTTTTAGTTAAAATATTAACATTTTCACTAAGTTTTTTGGCATTGCTTTCTATTTGTTTCATCAACGAGTTCTTGTACCATACTAGCCTGGTTTTTTTTGATTTTTGTAATAGTCTTGCGGGAAGATCCTCTAACGTAAAAAAACTAAAAAGACTATTTTCTACATCTAATCGTATTTTTTTTTCCTGAAGGTCTTTATTAAGGTTATCTAAGCTAAACGATATTCTCGTTGTCACATAGGCAAAACTATAGAGTGATCTTAAGATTATTCCCTTATTAAGGTCATAGGCATAACTTTTACTCATTGCTTTAGCTTCTTTCCATCTAGCCTCCCTAGCTGTACTAATGGGAAGTTGTTCATTAATAATTTTTTTTACAAAATCCCGAGCTATTGCTTTTCTAGTTATAGCAACAACTGTCTTATTTATAAGTTGTTCTATAAAATCTCTAACAATAGTTTTTTGCAATCGAACCTTTCTAGCCATACTAGCTATGGAAATAAGCGCTTTGTTAAAAGTTTCTTGAGTTATAGAATCTAATTCTTGCTTCGATGATCCTCTTACAGCATTTTTATCTGTTGTTTTTAGCAACTCCGCACGAGTAAATTGCTGTATCCTATTATTGTTAGATCCCATCAAACTTTGGGGAGAATCTCTTATAGAGGAGAGCGAAACAGGAGAATATTGAGGTACTGGTCTCTGCCTCTCTACGCTGTGATCTGCTCTTCCAACACACGCGATGTGTTGAGGAACAGGCTCTAAGGTTGGTAAATTTACAGGCGTTGAAAAAAATACTTTCTTTGCTAAAAAAAGAGTTGTTACTAAGAATGTGGCATCTTTAATCCAACTAGTGTCATCATTTGATGATAACGGAGAATTACCGAAAGCTAGTAGTGTTAACGATATATCATTAATCAGGAAAAAGTCTTTATTGCTTGATTTTAGCAAGAAGCCTATAGAGAAGCTATTACAGGAGTCATCAAGAGATCTCTCTCCTTCGCTGCTGATAGAATCTTGAGCATTTTGATTCCCTATCGAGGCACTCCCTTTAAGCCAGTTATTGTAACAAGCCTTATTAATGGAATTAATATAACTGATGGGGATGTTTTCTCGCCCTCTAATGATCGTGTAATAGTAATGACCTGGTTGACCGCTACGTGTAATACAAGCTGTAAAGGGATCTGATCTGATTTTTTCATCGTAGAGATGATGAGAATCCTTAGTTGTTGCCACAGCATTTAAAAAAGCAGCATACTCACTAGCTGTTATAGATTTTTCTTCAGATAAAGAAGCAGGGGCTCTCTTGCTATCAAGAGACTCAGCCGACGCTAAGAAACTGTCAACACTCATCCATACTGCTAAGAAAAGGATGAAGAAGGTCTTTTTTAAACTCGTTTTGAAACTATTCATACTATAAAGCGATGGCGTTTCTAACGGCGGGAACTGTCCGAATTTTTAAACCTACTCCTTCAGCAACCCGAAGAACAGCAAAATCCTATCCCTTTCAGAATAAAAAATACCATCTTTTGAAATGAATTTTTTTTTTATTGAATCAAATGACTTGTTTTTTCTTAATTTTAACTCATTTTTTTTGGCAACTATTATGAGGTTATTTTTTGCCCTATTTTTTTTGTCCATTGGAACTAACCACCTTATCGCCCAAGAAGCCTTCTTTGAAAAACATCAGGTAACGGCAAGAGAGTATGCTGCTTTTTTAAATGCTGTAGGAGCAACCACGGATCCTCATCATCTCTACAATGAAAAAATGGGATCCGATCCTATTGAAGCTTCTATCGTTCGTTCAGGCCATCTTGGAGCCTATATCTATCAGGTTATAAGCAAGAGAGATAATTACCCTGTCCTCTATGTTAGCCCTCTTAGTCAGGCCCGTTTTTGCAACTGGTTACAATCCTCTCTTATGAAAACTTCGGAAAAGACCAATATGCAACTCATAGGAGAGCAAGAAAGTGAACCGACAGAAGATGGAGCTTATAGAATAGGAGAAATAAGTAGTAGTAACTCGGCTACCTTTTTTAAGACTACCTGCGCAGCTTATGTTTTCTATGATGATTTTTCTAATGCAATGGAAAGTTTGGCTAATCCTGTCACCTTGCCCAACAAAGATTTTTTTTCTATTAATAATCAAATAATAGAGAATGAGTTAGCTTCTAATAAAACAGGTTTTTCTGTTGCCTCGGTTACACAGTCAAGACTGATGGTCGGCTCACTTGTTGCTGCTGCTGAAGGTGCTGAAACATCAAGTGTTATCTCTTCTTTTCTCAATACGCTATTGATTGTTATCGGTATTAGAGAAGGGATAAGAGAAGAAATACCAACAACCCAAGCAGAAGACGAAAATGCATCTCTATTGGCACAGAGCAGGAGGAACTCCGTTTCTTCAGGAGATAAGAATATTCCAGCATACGAATATACAGAAGAAGATTTAGTCTTAGAAAATCCTTCTAGCTTTGTTACAGCTCATGAAGAGCAAAAACTCAATGATGCACAGAGACCGATTCAACTGACATCCGCTATATTCCAAGCATCGGCGCAAAGACGCTCTTTGCTGTCTTCCATAGAGCGTGAAAACAGATTCTCAAAAAAACCCGATAAATTTATGAGCTCTCAAAACACAAAAGAATCAGGAAATAATTTTTTCCCTTCATTGCTTAATTTTTTTCAGAGCGAATCAATGACATCAGAGAGAGATGATTTTCATGAACATACTCTAGTGCCAGAGTATAGAGAAGTTTCCGTTTCAGTAACAAGGGATTCATCAGAGGGTCCTAAATCATCAATTGACTCTAAAACATCAGAAGCTTCAAAAAGAGACCTCAACACAATATGGCCTCATGTTTTTTCTAATTGGGAAAGAAAACCTAGTGTAATCTCTTACTCAAGCGACGGAACACTCCATTCTGAAGCCTTATCAAATTCTCAACGCACTACAAATCAAACAGAAGCCGCGCCTCTTAAGAAAAAATATTTCAAGAACTGGTCTAATCCTTGCGCTGCCTTGATAAATTGCTTTCGTCGCGATTCAAAAGAGAGGCATTCTTCAGAAGAACCTCTTCTTTCAGAACATCATAGAATAAGTGATGTCTTGTTTGGGAAAAACAGCTCTTTCGCTGAAGATAGGAGCGATAGAATAAACAGTCGCGATACAGAATTGACTTCGACGGTACGATCTTCTTCTCATGGCATAATTTCAAAAGCAACGATTTTTGCACGTGGCTACCTCCTCTCTCCTGAGGAAATGGAAGTTATTGCAGGAAAAGCTGATACATGGGAAATACAAGGGTTTTTTAAAGTAACTTATTCCTCTCTCTTAAAGATGTTGAAAGAGTACAACCTTCATAAAGAGTCTTGGGATATTTTTAGAAAAAGGCAAACGCTAGGAGAGATTGAAGAAGCTACAAAAAAATATTTAAAAACAGAAGAAGAGAACCTTAAAAAAAATCTTTCTTCTCAAGAAAGGGACCTTAGAGAAAATCGACGCAAGGGATGCACCTTATTGCTTGATGGCATCACTATTGAAAGATTTATTCTTAATCACCCTAACACTCGTGTCCTTCGATTTGATTCACAACATATTTATATAGAAGAGGCTTCTCATCCTGGAGCAATGTCTTATGTAAGGTTCATTAATTCTAATAAGCATAGAAAAAGAGTCTTCAAGTCGATTAACTCTCAGCAAATGAATTCATTAATAGCAGCAAACATGGGGATTCCGACCGATGCTGCTAAATTAGCGGAGCGTTCGCTTGCTACTTATAAGCTAGCTAATTCTTTAGGACTTAAAAATGTTCCAAAAACAGAACTTTCCATTATTAAGCAAGATATTAATCAAAGTATTATCGGCTTCTGCCAACTCTATATAGAGGGAGAACATCTTTTTTATGAGGAACCCATCAAATTATCTTTGCAAGGAGCCTACGCTGACCCACAGCTACAGTCTCAATTTTCAAATAGAATTGAAGATATCGATTCGCACGGTAAGCATATTACTAGAGAGCTTACTTCTGAAGAGATAGCTGATGATATTAAAGACCTTTTTCAATATTGGATTACAGAAGCAGCCCTCGCCCGTTCCTATCTAATGCCTCCGGATTGGGAATTAATGATAGATCCTTCAGAGACTTCGCTTACCCGTCCCAATCAAGAAGATCCTATCTATGAAAATGGAAAACCTATTACAGAAGAACGAGCTGCGCAATTATTCCAAGAAGAAAAGCTTTTTTTTGGGAAAAAACAAATAACTAGAGTCCTAGATCAAATTGATTTTTCAAATCCAAAACTTCAACAATCGATGGCAGATGCGCAGATTATCGACTTCTTAACAGGACAGCTCGATCGGCATGCTGGTAATTTTCTTTTTAAAAGAACAGATCCATATTCTAGAGATTGGGTCGTTTATTTAATCGATAACGACCTCTCTTTTCCTTATAAATTTCATAATATCAGTGATTTAAATAATGCTAGAGGAGTTGTTCTAAAAAAACTTCCACGCCTTATTGACCAACAGACAGCTGAGAAAGTTCTAGCTTTATCGAGTGAAAATATTAAAGAAATACTCCAAGCAACAGGGCTTACAGAAGAGGAGATAAGCGCTACTCAAGATCGTTTATTAGAACTGCAGTATCACATCAGAGAGATCCAAAATAGAAATATTCCTGATGGGAAAATAGTAACTACATGGGATAACGTGACGTTTGATCTTCTAAAGCAAACAGTTAACGAAAAACATGATAACTATATTTCTAGAAGCATCGAAGATCGTGATGAAGCATTGAAGATCGTAAATTGGAGAGAGAATCACTCAAGTTTTTGATGACTGTATTGGCTAGGTTTACAGGTTACAGGAGTAGAGGCTAGCAGGTGAAATTAGGTCTTCGACGAAAAAGGTAAAGTAGCAAAAATCGATCTTTTGCGGACGCGCTTTAGCTACTTTTCCGTTCCGAAAATTTTTGCAGCACGACGTAGAATGCTGGAACAAAAAGAACGGCAAGACAAGTCGAAGCCAACATTCCTGATGCGACCGCAATACCGAGAGATTTTCTAGCGATAGCGCCAGCACCTGTTGCTAGGATTAGTGGGGTCACCCCCAAAATAAACGTAATCGATGTCATCAAAATCGGCCGGAATCGGTTAGCGGCAGCCTTCGCGGCGGCATCTACAATTTCTTCACCAGCGAGACGATATTCTCGTGCCATCTCGATAACAAGGATGGCATTTTTTGCAGCGAGTGCAATGAGAAGAACAATTCCAATTTGCACATAAATATTATTGGGAAGTCCAATGAGTTTCATAATGCCAACGGTTCCGAGCAGAGAAAGAGGGATAGCAAGAATCACCGCAAGAGGCGTAATCCAACTTTCGTATTGTCCGGCCAATACAAAATAAACGAGCAGCATACCAAGAGCGAAAACAAAATAGATAGAGGAGCCTGCTAACTTTTCTTGATAGGACATCGACGTCCAGGTCGTCTTAACATTGGGAGGTAAGACTTGATGCGCTGTCTCCTCCATAAGCTGAATTGCCTGACCAGAACTATATCCGAAGGCAGCTTGTCCAATAATGGCAGCTGATGGATAAAGATTATAAAGGGAAACAATAGAAGGCCCCATCGATCGTTCCGATTTTACCAATGAGCCCAGTGGCACCATGGCATTGCTATTTCCACGAACATAGAAATTACTCATCTCTTCTGGACCAGCTCGAAAGCTTGTATCGGCCTGTGCAAAAACATTAAACGAAAATCCATAAAGATTAAAGTGATTCACATACGTTGAACCAAGGTATGTTTGTAGCGTATGAAAAACATCGCTGATTGAGACACCATAGGTTTCTGCCTCTCGCCGATTAACCGTAAGTTTTACTTGTGGAACCTTAGCCCTAAAAGGAGTCAACGCTGTTCGAATCACGGGAGATTTTCTTATTTCCCCTGCCATCTGGTCAACGGCATGTTGCAAAAGATCATAGTCAAACGTCCCATTAACCAAGTTGACTTGCATTTGAAATCCTCCTGCAAGCCCAAGGCCTTGAATAGGCGGCGGCACTAGGACGATAGAACTTGCGCTCGGTTCTTTTTGTATAATACCTGTAAGATCTTCATAAATTTGCATCAAGTTTCCACGAGGACCTCGATGCCCCCAATTTTTTAGGATGACATAGATGATGCCTGAATTTGCAAGTGAGGCATTATTATCGAGCGGCGAGATGCCGCCAATGACAAACATATCTTGCACGGCCTCTAATTTTTTAACTTGCGCAGCAACACGCGTCATGACTTCTTTTGTTCGATGCAAGGAGGCTGCATCAGGCAGTAACTGAGCAATCATTACATAGCCTTGATCTTCGGTAGGAATAAAAGCAGTCGGTATTTTTGTAAGTCCCCAAAATGCTAGCCCAATAAGTGCTAACCCAGCTACTATCATTACCTCACTATATTTTACTAAACGATAGATGAGTTTAGTATACCAACGCTCCAGTGGTTGATAGAGCGCGTTAAAACCACGAAAGAAAAAATTTGTTTTTTTTGCAGGATCACGTGCCTTTAACCAAAGCGCACATTGCGTCGGTTTCAAGGTCGCTGCGTTGATCGCACTAATAAAAGCTGTCACAGCAATAACAAGGGCAAACTGCCGATACATTTGGCCAATAATACCAGGCATAAAAGCAGCCGGTATAAAAACAGCCATCAACACAAGCGTAATGCCAATAATAGGCCCAAATAAACTATCCATCGCATGAATTGCTGCATTTTTTGGTGCCTCCCCTCGTTCTATGTATTGCATGGCTCCTTCCACGACGACAATGGCATCATCAACGACAATTCCAATCGCCAACACAATGGCAAAAAGCGTAAGTGTGTTGATAGAAAAACCAAGCAATGCCATCCCTGCAAAGGCACCAATGATGGTCACTGGAACGGTGGTAGCAGGCACAAGGGCAGCGCGCCAGTCTTGTAAAAAAACCATAATGACGAGCAACACCAACAAGCCTGCTTGAAGAAGTGTTTTATAAACTTCACTTACCGACTCCTTCACAAAAAGCGTTGTATCGAAGGGAATATCATATCTCATTCCTGGCGGAAAACGTTCTGCCAACCTTGCCATCTTATCACGCACCCCTTGCGCCGTTGTAAGCGCATTCGACCCTGGAAGCTGAAAAATAGCGACTCCTCCAGCAGGCTTCCCATCAAATTCAAAAATTTGATTGTAGGCTTGTGAGCCAAGCTCGATCCGCGCGACATCTTTGAGGCGCGTGAGTTGACCACCGTTAGAAGTCTTTGATTTCACAATAATTTCTCCAAATTCCTCTGGCGTTTTTAGCTCTCCATTCGATGTGATAGAAAATTGATATTCTTGTCCTGCTGGTGCAGGAGGTGCTCCAAACTGACCTGCGGCGAGTTCTACATTTTGAGATTTGATAGAATCAATCACATCGGAAGGAATCAAGGAGCGCACCTTCATTTCATCAGGATTAAGCCAGATCCGCATCGAATATTGCCCAATACCAAAAATGGTAATATTGCCCACTCCTGGCACGCGTGAGAGTTCATTTTGCAAATTAATTGTTG
>JBIRBD010000026.1:0-16980 GCA_044326465.1 Chthoniobacterales bacterium | reverse complement strand
CCTCCTTAACTCCTCCTCCAACGATCGAAGAAGTGATGCGATTCGAGGGTAGAGAGATGTTACGAATAGCTGAGATGACACTACCGTTATCTGCGAAGCAACAAAAGGTAGAGTCTAAAGATGAATCAGCAACAGCTAGTATATATCAGAATTCAGCTACTCAATATGAATATGCTGCTACTTATTATGAACAAGCTACTCAGCTAAAGGCTGAAGGAAAAAAACAAGACGCAGAGTACTTAGAAAATATTGCACGTTCTGCTAACACTAGTGCAGACAACTACTTTCTTGCTGCTCATGCTCTGGAAGAAGCTACTATAGAAACCGTTAAAAATGAACCAGCTGTAGCCGCTGTCTATCAAAATGCTGCTGCTCAATATGCCTATGCTGCTGATTATTACAAACAAGCTACTGAGCTAAAAGCGCAAGAAAATAAACAAGAGGCAGAGCGTTTAGAAAATTTTGCTTGTTCTGCTAAAACTAGTGCAGGCAACTACTTTCTTGCTGCTCATGCTCTGGAAGAAGCTAATCAACCAGAGAGTAAAAATGAACCGACACCAGCTAATACCTATAAAAATTTAGCAGCCCACTATCAGGCTATTGCTGACTATAGAAAACAACCTCATGAAGTACCTGGCCTAGATTCTCAGGACTTTATTTATGATGACTATAGAGATGCTTTTCTTATCCTTTCTGATGAAAAAATTGAAGGCCCTGAACTAGGACAAAAAAAAGAAATAAAATTTTTTGAGAAGCTAGCTCATAGAAATGCCTACATAAGAACGGAAAAAGTGATTGATTCTTCTGATAACGTTATTAGTTACAGAGAAATGGTTGCTAATCAATTGATCATAACTCTTCCAGAAGGTATGGATAAAAAAAGATTCCTTGAAATACTAGGCAATACTGGTGGCTACGAGCTCAAACTATTAAGTGAATCTCATTCTTTCTATTTATTAACTTTCAATCTACTTGACTGGGATGAGACGTTAAAAAAGGTCAGCGAGATTTCTGGAACCAACCCGGAACCAAATTATATTGCTTCGCTAGCCGAAGCCCCAGATGATACATATTATCAAAGTGGTAAACAATGGAATCTAAATGGTCCCCATGGTATTAAGGCTCCAAAGGCCTGGGATATCATCCACGATGCACCAAGTGTTTTTATAGGTGTTGCTGATAGTGGGATTTATGACAAGCACGAAGATCTTAAAGGGAATATAGGTCTTGCTTACGACGCTACTTGTAACGAGCCAGATAAAGCTCATCGAGATGTTATGAATCATGGAACTCCTATTGCTGGGATTATTGGCGCCCATGGCAATAATAAAGAAGGGATTGCTGGTATCGCTTGGAAGACAAACCTTCTGTCATTTAAATGTATAGCTAACAGTTATATTCCGAACGTTAGCGATGTCATAACGAGCCTTGAAGAAGTCATAAAGTATAATAATGACTCAACTAAAATTGATATTTTAAATTGTTCCTTTAGCATCGGAGGTCGCTCTGATGATGTAGAACTCCTCTTAAAGAGCTTATCAGACCAAGGTACTATTATAGTTATGGCAGCAGGGAATTGGGAAAAAAATATAGAAAAAAGTAAAACAGAAGAAATAACAGTTTTCGCCCCCTCTGTAGATCTTGATAAAAGCTTTATCGAAGCATATCCAGCTAGCTATGTTAGCAGCTCTAGAAGAGGAGACCGCTACACAAATGGACTTGGTAACATTATAGTTGTTGCTTCAAGCTGTAAAAAATATAATAAGTTAGCCGAGCATTCAAACTACGGAGAAAAAACTGTTGATATAGCAGCTCCTGGAGAAAGAATTTTTTCGACAAAAACAGGTTCCAAAAAATATAAGGACCATTTAGGCAACGAAAAATATAGCAATTGTTATGGAGAAGCGTGCAGAGGAATAGAGCATACCGGCACTTCATTTGCTGCGCCGCATGTTACTGGTGCTTTAGCTCTTATGCTCGAATATAGTCGTCGTGCAAACTTGCCTCCTAAATTACAACTTACTTCTCAAGAGCTTATTAAGTGTCTTTTTGAGGGAGCTGATCGTATTAAAAAGCTCAAACAGAGCGTCATTAACGGCAGACGACTTAATCTTTATGGAGCATTATTAAAAGTCAAAGAGTTAGTCCTTTTAAAGAAAAACCTACTCAATGGATTACCTCAGGAAGTTCCTCAGCCTGAAGCTTCAGAAACAGTTCTTTTAGAACAGGAAAATCAACAAAAAGAGACTATGACGGATTCATCAATCTCCAGACGCCGTGATCTTTCCAAACGTCCTGATTTTATACCTCTTAATGAAATACCAAACAATTTCTGGCTTGGAGAGCGTCAGCCTTTAAATCTTGTTCGTAATGAACAAGGTGAGATAGGACATCGATTTGAAAAAATACCTGTTGCTGTTGTTGAAAACACGGCTCTTCCTTCTCGTGACTATTCAGAGAGTATCAACCTCTACCGTGAAGCGTTAGGATCAAAGGGAGACTCCCTTAATCCATTCCTGTCCCAGATAAAGACAGAAGGAATAACCCCTTGTCTGATCGGCAAGCTTTCACAGAAAATTGATTTTACTACCCAAAAGTTAGATTTTACACCAGCTAAATCAGCTCTTTAAAAAAATACTCACCTCGTTTTCAGCAGGAAAAACTGATGCCTCAGCTGAAATAAGCTCGAATTTGACTCTTGTTTTCCAAAATCTTTATAACAAAAACCAGAGGCATCCTTAAGAATATCAACCTACCTAAAATTTGATAATTTGTTATAAATTAATTTTGTAAAATTACTGATAAAAAATGTGTGTAATGATGAGCCCATTGAGTATGCCAAGGGCTTTTAAAAATCATTTCCTAATCGCTGAAACAAGAATCACAATCGAGCGAGCTTCCACGTCATAGGCATTAGAATGGACTTTGGGTGCTTTTTTCCATGGAAGGATGTCATTGGGTGAATCAAGGGCCGTATCAATGCAGCGATGCCAGCGTTCGTGAGACCTTTTGAGGGGAGGGATTTCAAAGGTTAGCTTTTCCCAATAGGCATTGATCATAACATGGAGCATCATGCGATCTTCCCTATTTTGGATGGTGGCTGCTAAGGAGTGAGAGTCAGGGGTAAAATCAGGAGAGTGGAGTTTAATACCATGCCATTGGATATCTTTTTCAATGAGGAGGTCTTGAAGGGTTTGATGATAGTTTTTGCAAAGCAATTTTCGATTGAGTCGAAAGTTAATCAATTGCTTGGTAAAACGATAGATATCAGCATGTTTTTCTAAAAGAGACCAATCAAACCAAGAGATTTCTCCGGTTTGGCAATAAGCGTTATTATTGCCTCGTTGAGTGCGGCGGACTTCATCGCCGGCTAAAATCATGGGGATTCCAACAGAGAAAAATAAAATAGTTAAGAAATTTTTGATCTGTCTGTTACGTAGTTTTTCGATCTCTGGATTATTGGTTGGGCCCTCAATTCCACAGTTCCAGCTTAAATTACGATCAGAGCCATCTCTGTTTTCTTCCTTATTGGCTTCATTGTGTTTCTCATTATAGGAAACAAGATCATTAAGAGTAAATCCATCATGGCAGGTAATAAAATTAACGCTCTGCTCTGGTTCACGTGATTCACGTTCATAGATATCAGGACTGCCTGTCATTCGATAAGCAAGAGTTCTTACACTATTTTTATCTCCTTTAATAAAAGATCGGACATCGTCACGGAAGCGACCATTCCATTCTTTCCAAACGTCGCCAGGAAAACTGCCGACTTGATAAAGGCCGGCGGCATCCCAAGCCTCAGCAATTAATTTTATCGTTGATAGAACGGGATCCGATTCAATATCCCAAAGAATAGGAGGAGTGGCCATTGGTACTCCAAATTCATCGCGAGAGAGGATTGAGGCAAGGTCAAAGCGAAATCCGTCAACATGCATTTCTTCGACCCAATAACGCAATGAGTCAATAATGAGTCGGCGGACAATTGATTCATTGGCGTTTAATGTATTTCCGCAACCTGTATAATCAGAGTAAATTGAGTTATTTTTTTCTAAAATATAATAAATATTATTGGCTAATCCGCGGAACGATATTGTTGGGCCATATTCAGCCCCTTCAGCTGTATGATTGAAAACAACATCAAGAATCACTTCAATATTGGCTTGGTGAAGTGCTTTCACCATGTCGCGAAACTCATCAAGTGCAGCCATTGGTTCCGGGCGAGAGGAGTATTGAGGGTGAGGTGCAAAAAAGGCAAGAGGCTGATATCCCCATGCATTGGAAAGGCCTTCAGGAGCGTATTGATCGTCAAAAGCAAAAATAGGAAGCAATTCTACTGCTGTAATACCTAAGTCTTTAAGGTAAGGTATCTTTTCAATAACACCAGCATAGGTTCCTCTCTTTTCAGGAGAAACGCTTGAGTTTGGATTTTTGGTAAATCCTCCAACATTCATTTCGTAGATAATTGTTCTACTAAAAGGATGGAGAGGCGGTTTATCATTTTCCCAATTATATAAATTTGAGTCAATTACAATGTTTTTTATTGCTTTATCGCAATTATCTCCAAGGGCAGCAGCGGCTTTTCTTGAGCGTCTTGAAGGGCTGGTGATGCATTTTCCGTAAGGGTCAAGTAAGACCTTGCTTGAATCAAAGCGAAGTCCGCGGGCGATGTCATAGGGTCCATCAATACGCCATGCATAAATTTGTCCTGCTTTAATGCCTGGCACAAAAACATGCCAATAATAGTATGATCTATTATACTGAGGACTTAGAGAAATTACCTGAGAAGGTTTTGGATCTTCACTATGATCAAATAGGAGAAGTTCTGCTCCCGTACTCTGTTTTGAAAAAATACTAAAATTAACCCCTTCAGGAAAAGGGGTTGCTCCTAGTGGAAAGCTTTTACCAAATTGAACTTTTAGCGTTTCCGAGGTCATTTTTTTGATGCTCTTTTTACCGCAGGTCTATTCAACCTGTAGCCTGTAAACCTGTAGCCTGAGCCCCTTGCCGCCAACTTAATTCCTTAAGTTGGCGGCATTGTATATTCTGCTGTCTCGATCATTGCAACTTTTTTTAGACGACGCAAGTGTCTCTCTTCCTGGCTATACTGGCTATAAAGATAGGTGCTAACAAAATCCCAGGCTACTTCAATACCAGTTGTTCTTCCTCCTAAACACATAATATTCATATGGTCATCCTCTGTTCCTTGCTTAGCAGAAAAGTGATCATGAATGAGAGCGGCGCGAACGCCAGGGATTTTATTAGCACAAATATCAGCGCCTACACCGCTTCCACAAATAGCTATTCCTCGATCTATGCACCCTTCTGCGACCGCTTTAGCAAGCGGTATCACATAATCAGGATAATCATCACCAAGAGAAAGAGTTGGAGCTCCAAAGTCAACCGTTTCATATCCAGTACTACGAAGACGATGGATGAGGTCCTGCTTTAATTCAAAGCCACCATGATCTGCAGCGAGGCCAATTTTTAAAAACTTACTGTCAATTCGCTCTGTTTCAAAGTCGTTTGCAATTTCGCAATCAGAAAGAATAATAGCATGGTCTTGTTGAATCAATCCTCCAGGGATTGATAGGTCTGTATTTAAAAGCTTGGTAAGGGCTTTGATTTTATCGCTCCCTGTTACAACCCAAAGAATTCTACGTGCTCGATTGATTACTGGATAAGTCAAGGTCATTCGATTTCGGCCTTGGTAAACTTCGGTGATGGCGACATCAGTATCATTAACTTTTAGTACAGGATCTCCCGGAATTAGCGAGGCTGTATGACCATCTGAGCCAAGTCCGAGATGGACAAGGTCAAGAATAGGAGGGGAGCCAGCAATGCTTTCCAATAGTTGGGTGTATTTTTTTGCAGCAATTATTGAATCTGCTTCTTCCACAGGCATCGCATAAATCTGTTCTGGTGGTAACGGCGCATGGCTTAATAAGGTCTCTTGGAGATGCGTCAAATTGCGATCAGGATCTCCTTTGGGAGCTATTCGTTCATCAACCTGAAAAACATGAACTTGTTTCCATGGAATATCTTCCTTTGCAAGAGCCCGAAGCATCATCCAAGGTGTTTTTCCTCCACTTACGGCCATGATAAAGCGTCCGCGTTCCGCAACTGCAAGGCGGGCATCTGCAGCAATAATAGAAGCTGCTTCTTGGGCAACTCTTGTTGAATCAAGGAAAATTTCTACTTTCATAACGTTTTTAAATTTAATTTTTCCATTTCTCTACAAATCTCCTGAGCAAGCCATTGAGTGAAAAGTATAGCCCCTTCACGTTGAGGATGCACGCCATCAAACCAGTTTTTCTCACAATTTAAATTTTTCATCACAATGAGAGAAGCTGGTCCAAGCATGATTGTAGTTATAGGCAATGATTTTGCAAAAGCAACTTGATAAGCCCTGCGTTGCATCTCAAGTGTTGGTAACGCATAAAATCCAAAGAGGCTGATAACATTTCCAAATTCTTGCTGAAGTTTTTTCTCATAAAAAGGTGTGTCATACACGGTAGGCTCTGGTGACGGCTCAGCCGTGTAGTTAGAGGTAACTTCTTCAAATGTTTTGCTGGTCGTTGCATAACAGAATGTTTTTTTTGTTCCAACGAGAGGAAAAAATCCTTCTGTTTTTTTTGTATAAGAAGGTGGTTGCATCGATGCAAAAATTCCAACAGCAAAACGATTGAAGAGCAAATGCTCGAAGAGAGTCCAGCTATACTTTTTTGCAGCCTTCCAGGCAGCAATTACAATAGTAGGGCTTGCCCAGGTTATTGCACGATGACTATAAGCTTCTTTTTGAAACAAATAGAGCGGCTCTTTATCATAAGCATCAAAAACCTCACTAAGTAAAATAGTCGGGGCATGTTTCATTTCTTCTCGATGCTCCGTTCCCATTTTTTGGAAAAAGAGATTCAACATCCAGAGGCGTTCAAAATGATTGGCACCAACTAGAGAGAACTGTAGCACCGTAACATCAACTCCTTGTGCAGCGAGAAGCTTTTCAAGCATTCTTCCATTGACTCCGTAGGCTGTTGCGCTCGTTCCTTCTAAAATAAGAATTGGTTTTCTCTGCCAGTTTTTTGTGGAGAGCAAATGTTCTATCTGCGCACAGACACGGGTGACGGCATCTGCTTCGGGATAAATCCAATCTTCTGGAATCATTGAACGCATCCCTATAAACCCAAGCAGCACCAGAACAATCATGGAGCAAAGAGCCTTTGCAGAGAGCTTCCGCTCTCCAGGGATAATAAATTTCAATCCCAACATGGCTAAAATGGGAATGAGAACGAGCATGGGCTAGAATTGAAAGTAGATAAAATTGACCATGCCACAGTGCATGAAAAGAAAACCAATCAGTAATGCTACTATAATGCTTCCATACACAGCCATGGTCGAACGTTGACTCCAACGTTCTTGTAATTTTTGACTTCCTGCCATATCAAAAAAAAGTGGTAATGTAGCAAGTAGCCATGGAAAGGAGTCTGCATGAGCAAGCGATGATATTGTCTGGAAAAACAAGTTGCCTAACTGATGAAAAATAAAAAGTGTATCGCTCAGCGTGGCGGCACGAAAAGGAATCCAACAGCAAAAAATTGTTCCTTGCGTTAAAAGCCAGCAGGCTGAGATAGAGAGGTGTTCGCTCTTCCGTTTTGCTACAGGACAATTATGATTTTCATTCGCACTGAGTATGAAGTGATTCTTTGGCTCTCCAAATTTTTGTCGTAAATTCCGATAAGCATGATTCACGCAGAGCGCGATGCCATGCATTCCTCCCCACAAAACAAAATTCCAACTAGCTCCATGCCAGAGACCACCTAAAAACATCGTAATGATAATATTACGGTATTGAGAAAAATGATCGCAACGATTTCCTCCAAGTGGAATATAGACGTAATCACGTAGCCAAGTAGAAAGTGAAATATGCCATCGCCTCCAAAAATCAATGAGCGATGTCGCGCGATAAGGAAAATTAAAGTTATCAGGTAGCGTATAGCCGAGTAAATTAGCTACTCCTATAGCCATTAAGGAATAACCCGCGAAGTCAAAATAGATTTGACTATAAAATCCTAAGCAGCCTCCGAAAATAGTTAGTGGCGATTGATTCTTAAGTGAGGAAAAAATCATATTCACTGGCTCTGCTAGATTGTCTGCAAAGACAGCTTTGTAGAGAAATCCTAGGGCAAACTTACGCGCTCCTTCCACAAAACGAGCAGAATCAAATACTCTTTTGCTTTCTAGTTGGGGAAGGAATGTTGAGGCATGAATAATCGGACCAGCAACAAGGTGTGGAAAAAAAGAGAGATAGACGCCAAGCTTGATAAATTCTTTTTCTGCGGGTATTTTTATTCGATAAACACTTACAACATAACTAATTGCTTGAAATATATAAAAGCTGATACCGGCAGGTAAAATAATTTCGAGCGTTCTCCAGCCTAGGTGGCCTCCTAAATTTTCGATAGCAGTGTGAAGCGATGTAAGAAAAAAATTTGCATACTTAAAATAACCAAGTAGGCCAAGAAGTAGAGTGCAGGCTGCCTGCATGATCCATTTTCTTTTTTGCGACAGAGTGCTGGTTTCTTGGATAAAGATTCCTGCAACATAAGAAATGAGAATCACTGCAAAAAGCAATGCCGTGAACTTCCAATTCCACCAGCCGTAGAAAAAAAAGTTGGCCGCAAACAGAAATCGCTGCCGCCAATCATTGGTGCTAAGTGACCAATAAGTACTAAGAACAACAACGAGAAAAAAGAAAAAGGAAATCGTTGTAAAAATCATGCTTTAGCATTTTCATTCGTGATGAGGAGTATAGCCAATCAATTTGTACTTAGCCCGAAATTTTCTTTCTTCCCGGTAGTGATGTCTCTCGAGCAAGATGCTATGTTAGCATAACTCTTCGATTCTCCTAAAAACAAAAAATCCAGATAAAAACCTAAAACTCATATGCGAACGGCATATAAAATCATCGCTGTTTTCTTTTTTTGCTCGCAACTATTGCAGGCAGGTGACTTGATTGAAAAAGGCTCTCCAGAAAACTATTCTAAGAGAGAGGAAAAAGTAGTAACTGCTGCCGATTACTCTTTTTTTCTAAATTCTGTCGCCTCTTCTGATCCTTATCATCTCTTTAACCAAAAAATGATAGAGGACCCTGTTAAGACCGGTGTTATTCGTCATGGAGCACCAGGGAGCTATAATTATTCTGTTATCTTAGGATATGAAAATAATCCTATTTTTTATGTCACCAAGATTGCGCAAGCTTGCTACTGCAACTGGCTAGAAAATAGCAGGCTATCAGGCAGCCAGGGAGTCAATAGCATTAAAGAGGGGACCTACAGAGTAACTAACGAAGGAGAAGATTCAAGGTGCACTATAATTTTAGAAGATAGTAATGCCGACTATTGCATTGCCGGAGATGTTTTTTTAAATCAAGAAAATGGTTTGCTGGCATCCTGTAATAATAGCTTTGCCATTTCCTTGGTTTCTTTTTCCTCTTCGCTAACGATGATTAACCCTGCTGAAGCTGTTATTTCCGATAGTCTCATACCAGAAGAGTTGCTCATAGCCTTAGGAATTGTAGAGACTTGGATGTTTGATCAAGCTCCAATTCCACCTCCTGATGCAGGAGAGCTGAATATCCTTCCCCCAAGAGCGTTATTTGAAGGAGAAGAAGTTCATCCTCTTGAGAAAATGATAAGCCTCAACGTAAATAATCGATTCTATTATGATGAACTAGAAAAACAAAAAGAGCGCTTAGAACATAGAAGAAAAGCCGAGCAGCTTGATGCCCAACAAAATGAGGAATCTAAATCTTCTCAAGAAGAGCAACAAGCAGAAGCAGAACGACGTGATTCTATCGGAAATAATTGGCTCAGTAGCGCAAAAGAATTCCTTAATTCTCCTCATGATCTTACCACAGAGCAGCAGGAAGCAGTAAAAGCATGGGATAAAAAGTTAATCAAAGCGATTGATGAAAGTAATAAAGCAACTTCTCTATTAATTGGATACAATGAGAGATTAAATCATCTTAAGGAGAGAGACGATCGTCATAAGAAATGGGAAAAATACGAGAATTCAGAGAATCAACATGGGCTGGCTCTTGACGAAAAAAAGGAAGTAGAAGGCAAAGAGAGCAGATGGTTTAGCTTAGCAGAAGAAGATTTTAAGAAAGCTAAAGAAGCATTTCATAAAAAGCTTAAGATTAATAGCGCTGAGACACTCATTAAAGAGAAAAAAAACAAACTCTCACTCCTTCAAAAGGAGACGTTGCTACCGCCTGATGAGACTAAACAACAAGAGATCAACCATCTTGAGCAACAACTCACGGAACAACGAGTAGATATAGAAACTCTTCTTAAGAGTTACGAGGAAGAATTTTCCAATAAACTTTCTTTGAGCTCTCAACTTGCATCTCTTGAAGTAGTGATAAGATCTTTAAATAAAAGCACTCAGCTAGATAAAATAGATGCCTTATTGAAGGAATCTTTAAAAAGGTCCGATAGGGATGGTTTAGAGTATCTTAATAAAAAAGCCTCTCAATCAGGAAAAATCGATAGAGAGACACTCAAAGACTGGAAAAAGAGAGTAATAACCGCCTGTCGTAACGCAGCTCAGCCAGAATTTATCAAAACGGGGCGTGATGATCTCTTTAGCCTATTCTTTGAAAATTACGATGAACATCAGCTAAACGAGTACAGAAAGCAGACAGAAGAGGCTATTATGAGAGCCAGGAGTTCCTATCAGCAGAATGCTGTGGAAAAGATATTGTCTATGGTAAAGGAAAAGGGGGAAGATGCTCTCCCTTCTTGGAAGGAGAGGTTAGAGAGCTCTAAGAAGAAAAAAGCTAGGGCAGAAGAGCTTGTTAATAAAGCGAAGGAGGAGAGTCGCAAGGCCTTCCAAAAATTAAGTGAAAAAGCTATTGAAGAAGTTGAAAAAGGAACCAATCAGCTAAAAAATCGAGCTCTTCAAGCAGCAGATCGGGAAATTGAAAAAGTATCACGCTCCATGGGAGCTCTCATAGGAGCAGGCATAGGCGCTAGTCTTGGAACGTTAGGGGGACCTGTGGCTCCGCTTACTGTGCCAGTGGTTGCTACTCTGGGTGGGTTAGTGGGAGCTGTAGCACCGAAAGTTGCGGAACAAATACTAGATGCAGGTGCTAGTGCAATTCAGCGTCAATTAAATACCAAGCTCCATCATGTTACAAACTACTTAAATGCCGAAAAAGAAAATCTTGATTCTGAGAATGAAGCTGAGTGGGCTAATTTTTTTCTAAAAGCTGATAGCTACGCTTATGAATTGGCAACATTAGAGCTTGAGAAGCTAAAAAAAATAGAAAAATCGTTAAAAACGATACGTTTACAGAAAGGTAGGGAAGCTATAGCCATGATAGTAACTGCTGTTAAAGAATATAGTACTAATCCAGAACGTTGGAACAACCTACCCTCCCAGCAGAGATTGATTTATAACAGCTATCAACAAGCTAAAGAGAAAGCGGCAACATTATCGCTCTCTCTTTTGACCAGGCTACTTCCAAAGAAATCTAAAATTCCTAAAGGAGGATCGCCGATTAAAAATATAAAAAAATCTGGTTCTGCCACACTTTTTTCACAAATTTTAGAAAAAGAACATTCTAGTCAGACGACTCCATCAAATGAGTCTTCAAATCAGGACGGTTCTCTTTCTCCTGTTCCTAATGATACTCAAAGAACCGATCTCAATAATTCTTCTCCCCCCTCTATAACTGATTTTTCAAGTCCGAATAATCAAACAAGTAATTTAGTCACTCCTCCTCAAGAAGAATATAGTCCTCCTATTAGTACTATTGGGTCAGTTACTCAAGAAGAGATAGAGGCAGTAACTTCTGCCCGTAACCAATTTCATCAGCTCTGGGAGAGTGATCATTGCTTTACTAAAAAAGAAACGATAACTTCATGGATAAGAGCAATTTATAAGATAGAGACTCTTCTTAAGAAATGGAGCGATGAAGCCTCTCAAGAGAGGTATCATACAGAATGGAAACAAATTTCTAAAAACCTTCTGAACTATCCTCTTCTTCAAACCCCAAGAGAGGCTATTAAAGCTGTACAAGAAGCCTTCCAGAACAGAAGAGATCCTCATGAAGAGGCCCTTGAAAGAAGATGGAAGGAGGCAGCAACAACGGCAAGCGAGCAGTTGTTAGAGTCTAGGAGCATCTATTCTAAGGTGTTAAAAATGAAAGGATTAAGTGATAGAATAAGAGAAGTGCTTGAAAAGAAAGAAAATCTCGCTCTTTATAGGAGCCTTCTCTACAAGGCTCAATCCTCCTTAGCAGAAGCTAATCTTCATGAACTTGTAATAAAAACGAAAGAGAATGACTCTGATCAATTACCGAGCTTATTAGAGGAGTTACAAAAATCCTCAATATATTATGAGAATGTTATTAATAAATTCAACCTAGCAAAAGAGCGTATAGGTCACACCGTTTTTGCGACTGAGAATGACCGCAACAAAGAGACTGATAACCTAGAGCGACTAATAGCCACTGCCACGTCTAAAAAAATCTCTGTTCCAGGGATTATAGCCAATATTAAAGCAGATCAAGCTAAAGAAGATTTTCTTAAAAGTAGTCCACTCTCGTTAGATGACTATAACGCACGTTATGAATATGCTCTTAAACAAGCTGAAGAAGCAGCCAAAGAATGGGAAAAGATCGTTAGCGAACTAGAGCAGTCTAAGAAGAATGACCGTAGCCTTTCCTCCTTGTATTTAGACTTTTTAGAGAGAGCTCTCCTCTTTAAAGAGTTTTATCAAGTAAGCCCTCTCTGCTTAGCAGCTAAAGAATCTGAGGCATTCGCTATTTTCTATGCAGATTTGGCCACAAAATCTCCTAAATCAATGATAGGTGTTTTCGACCAGGCACTAGAAGCAAATTTTTCGGCTGAAAAGAAATGGATGGAAGCAGTTATTCATTACAAAAATCGTCGATCGAATATTCCACCTAAACATTTTCCAGGATGGGATGAAAAGCTTTCTGAAGCTGATACTCAAGAAAAACTTTGTGCTCCCTGGCGCGATTATTTACGCGTCCTAAAAGAAGAAAAAATCGCCTCTCACTCTTATGAGCGTAGTAAAGAAGGAATACCCTTTAAGAGAGATGGCGATAATGCTCTTTTTGACGAACGTTGGTCTCAAGCTTTTCATGATGCTCGATACGCTCAAGAGGGATGGCAAACTTTATATAATAAATTACAAAATTACCAAAAGTACCTTTTTAAAGAAGATGGAGAACTTACAAGCGACGCGCAATTAGAATTGGCTGATGGTACTAAACTAGCAAGCTATAAGACTAGCTATTGGCACTTAAGACGGGAATGGCTTAAAACAGAAAAGTTCACAGAGCATCAAGCGCTTTCTTCTAGAAAATATGCATTTTTGTTAACTCCTCATGATGAAGAACTAAAAGTGTCTCTCTTGGAGGCGGTTAAGGATGCTCAGCAAGCTGTAGATAAAACAAAAGATCTTTTAAGCTTCCATCAACCCATTCTCTATGATGACACTCTTCTAACAGAATCACTTTCTCCTCAAGAAGAGATCCTTACAGCAGAGAGGAATGAGCAGACAAAATTACTCGAGGCATGGCTCGTTCGGGAAGAAGCTCATCAAAAGGTGCTTCTTGCTTACCAAAAGGCTCAAAATTCCGATCCTTACGATAATTTTTTTGATGAAGCATGGAGAAATGTCACTTTAGCATCTCAGCAAGCAGCTAAAACATTCCCTCAATTACCTTATTATGAAGGAGGGAGGTGGAGTCTTCCTAATTCAACATTTGTAGAAGATTTTGAAAGAAGTACCTACTGGTCAAAATTTTACACTATGCTTCCTGCTTGGAGTAATGCCCAAAAAGCAGCCCAGATAGCGATTGCTAAGCAAAGGTCAGAAAGTAATACTCAAGAGAGTGAAAAGCTAATTGCAATACAAGAGGTTCAAAAAGCATGGAACAATGCTGGAAAAGAATTCCAAAAAATAGAGGGACCTTTAGGGCTTATTTTTGGCAAATGGAATAATTTTATTGATATTGCCCAACAAGAAGAATCTTTGTGTAAGAAAGAGCGGACAGAAAAGCTCCAGGAGCTTCATCAAGAATTTCTTAGAGCACATACAAGAACGCTAGGGTGTTCGAGTAGAGGATCATCTTTTGTTTATCTCTCTAGAGAATTTGAAAAGAATTTTGATTTAGTTCATCATCACTTTGATTCATTTGTTAAATTCCATGAGATTTTATCGCCATCTTTGGATGAAATAGAGCGGGGTGAATGCGAACCTTGGCTTAATAAAGCGACAGAATTGTGGTCTTCATTGTGCAAACGGAAAAACCAAGCGCAAAGATCCGTTTTAATATATCGATGGAAAATTTAGGTTATCTTCTTGCTAAATAAGAAGATGAGGGATTCAACAATCTCAATGCCTCTGGCTAATGGGGACTACTTTTTTTCCTTCCGCTGGTCCAATATATTCCGTGAGTGGACGATAGAGTGTATTATCTGCTAATTGCTCGAGAATATGAGCTGCCCAACCGGCAGTGCGTGCGATGGAAAAAATAGGAGTGAACATATCAGTTGGCAAACCAAGCGAATAATAGACAATCGCTGAATAAAAATCGACGTTGGCATTGAGTCCTTTTTTCTCCTTCATCAAAGATGAAATCTTTTCTGCTATGCGAATCCATTTTGTTTCACCGAGACGCTCGCAAAGTGTGACCGCCATTTCGCGAAGAATAGGAGCGCGCGGATCAAGGGTTTTATAAACAGCGTGGCCAATGCCCATGATTTTCTTTTTCTGAGCAAGCTTGTTATTGACCCATTCATCAACGCGTGACTCATTGTCAATTTCTTGAAGCATATGAATAACGCCTTCATTAGCACCACCGTGTAATGGTCCTTTGAGCGTGCCAATAGCTGAAGTGACTGCTGAGTAAAGATCAGTGAGTGTTGCCACCGTCACACAGGCAGAAAAAGTAGAGGCATTCATGCCATGATCAGCGTGAAGGACATAGGCAAGATCGAGCGTTTCGGACTCTTCTTTAGTTGCTTCTTGGCCATTGAGTAGATAGAGAAAATGTTCTGCTTCACCAAGGTTTTTATCGATAGCCGGAAGATCTTTTCCTTGGCGAGCTCGATGATAATAAGCGGCAATAACGCTTATTTTTGCTGTGACGGAGAGAGCGCGTTTGCGATTAACAAGAAGAGTTTGTTCGAGATCTTGATCACCTAAAGATTCATTGTCGTAGAGGCCAAGCATAGAAACTCCCGTTCGAATGACATCCATGGGGTTAGCATTGCGTGGGGCTGAAAGAATAAAATTAATCACACCCTGAGGCAGTTCACGTTGATCTGCGAGCTCTTCGTGGAGTTTGAGTAAGCTTCTAGCTGTCGGTAGCTCACCATGCCAAAGCAAGTGGATAACTTCTTCATAGCTTACTTTTCTGGCAAGCTCATTAATATTATATCCTGCGTAATTCAGAGCGCCTTCCTCTCCACAAACGTTACTAAGAGAAGAGCTGTTGGCAATGATACCTTTGAGACCTTTGGCGATGATAGACATGAGTGAAGAAGTGAAGAGTTATGAGACGAAAAACGAGAAGGGTATCTTTAGTAAACCTGGAAACGTGAATGAAAATTGAAAAATAAATGTAAAATACTCATTTTAATAAAAGATGAAGAAAATGGCCCATTGCACCCAATGGGTGAAACTTTTCAATCCTCTTTTTTACAAGTATTCCTCATGCTATAAAATACTTATAACTTTTTTACCTCATTTCCATTCACGTTTCCAGGGTAAAGAATTAAAAGTTTTTGATCAAGTGTGAAAAGCCAAAATTCATTTTATGAGTTAGCGACTTGCCCTCCAATCTCTAGCAGCTCGTGCGAATTCAGCCACTTGTTCAGCTGCTTGAACTCAAAAGCCATAGTAACACTAGTCTCTAACTTTTTAATTTCTTCTTCGGTTAATGTCGGTAGTTACATGAAATTGTAACTTGTTGAATAACATACGCAATTCCGTGGAATTATTAACGAGTTAGAAATTTATTTAATTTTTGTCGTGTACAGAGGTGTTGACTATATTCTGTTCTTTTTGCCGTAGGCCTTACTTGCCTGTCACCTGTAGCCTGGATCTCTTGCCGTCACTTAATTCCTTAAGTTAACGGGTGCACAGACCCTAATTCTCATCATGCACAACTTGGCCGGTGATCGGATCAAATTTTAAAACTGTTGAGGATCCATTTCCCAAAATGCGGAGGCTCATCGGATCGCAAATTCCTTCGCTATTAAAGTTCCATTCCTCCCCGCGTGCTGGTGCGTGAAATTTTTTATCACTCATCCGTTCAACTTCTAGTTTCCAGCCTTTAGGAAGCAACTTTGAATCGGAGAGATCAATTTGCTTTGCATTACCTGACTCAAGAGCTTCCAGTCGCGTTTTTTCAACTAAGGAGGTGATCGATTCTGTGATTGCGTCGCTTTGATTAGTCTTAAAAGCATCTCGCATAAAAGGACCAGCTGCCATTAAGAGAATCGCGACTAATGCAAGGGCGATGAGGATTTCAATTAAAGTGTAGGCAGAAGAAGAGTGGAGTAATGGGTAATGAGTAATGGGTGATGAGTGTTTTGTAGTCCTAGTATCGTTGCGCATCTCATCAGGAAGATAATCAATAGCACCTAGTTCCATATTATGAAGCCTGATAACCTCTAGCCCTTAAGAATAGCAAGATGATCATCTTCCAACATTACCTTCTCCCTCTTTTCCTTGAGCACCAAGTGAATAGAGGTCATAGGCATCAGGTTTATATTTTCCTGGGTTGCGATAAACGTAAGGATTGCCCCATGGGTCGAGTGGAACTTTGTCTAAAAGTTGTTTCCAGCGTTGAGGTTTCGGATCCGCTGATGGTGGATGAACTAAGGCTTCAAGACCTTGTTCCGTTGTTGGCATGCGATAATTGAGCATCTCATAGGT
>JBIRBD010000167.1:0-3400 GCA_044326465.1 Chthoniobacterales bacterium | reverse complement strand
TAGTTAGCAATCACCATAGGATTATTCCCCAGCATATCTGAAAGTTTATCTAACTCATGGTGACTCTTTAACTCAGGGCTATTATCTACTTTTGTAAGTTGCTCTTTTGTAAAACCGCTGCTCTCAAGCGTTGAAAGTGTATCTCTTACCTCTGGTGTTTGATGGATAAGCTCATCAACGCTTTTCCCTTGGTATTGACTCGGCAGGAGGCTCCTCTGAAAATGGGGATCACTTAAAATAGCAGCACTCCAAGCAGGTGCATTCTCAAAATCAAGTGTGTAACTTATGTTACTACTGGGTAATGACATCGCTATTCTTTGCGATGGATTCTTAGGATCTACTGCTTCCCCTTGAAAACTAACTTTATAATAAAAATTATTGTTTGCTGCTCGATGCGTTACAAGCAAAGGATAATAAGGAAGGGCCATTCCTAAGGTATCACTGGGCCCTCCTGAACTATATTGAACTTGCGTCTCAAAATCAGCCATCTTGCCATGAATATTTTCCTGAAGATGTATTTCTTTAAGGTGCCCTTTTTGATAAAAATCCTCCCATTCATCTCTATTCTTCGGATTAGGTAAGTTGTACGATCTTACCACGGCTGGTTTAACATTTGTTTTTCCAGAGCTAAAATCATCTTTGTCATAGACTTCTATTTTTAGTCCATTCTCCACTTTTGGAATTCCACATAAAATTCCAAAGTGGTAATCCTGATTTATATAAAGTGAATCCCCTCTTCCTTCACTCCCAAAGGCAACCATCGCAGGTGCTCCCCCCACACTGACCCCATTAGTTTGAGGTATTGTGTTAACTGCTTCCCTCCCAACATAAGTAGGATTAGCAGGGTCAACCATCACATGATGACAAGGATCTTTTTCCCCAGAATCGGTCCTTAAAAACCAAGGAAAAGTTGCATACTTCCCCTGAAAATCGTCAGTTTTATCTAAAAAAACTCCTTTCCCTTCATCAATTGCTATAAGAGAAGATTTATACTTTGGATCAGTACCAAGCCCTCGACTATACCAGTTAGAAGGCTCAATAGTAATAAGATTGCTTCCTGTTGCCGTTCTTCCAGAAGAATCGTAGGCAATGGCTTCTATTAAAAATTGGCCTTCAGAATAGTTAGTTGTAAACTCATACGGTCTTTCCGTATTTGTTGCTAAACACTGACCTTGGAAGTAAAACTCGATTTTACTAATATCTCTTCCCTCCGGATGCGTCACGTTAGCAACAAGCGTTACATTTGCTCGAGCTCTATAAGGACCTTCGGCGCTTAAACTCAGAGCAAAAGGCTCTTCCGGCAGAGCCTCTGTTGGATCAATTCCCTCGAGATAACACTCCAAAATTGTTTTCCCATTTCCACTCGGCGCCAAGAGACTCGGATCCACTCCGGTATACCCAAAATACTCAAGCTGCCAGCTATCAGGAAGTTCACTCCCTGCAGTAAGCGAAGAAACTGAAAGTAGCGGCGTTGCCGATGCCTGATAAAACGGAATGTTAGTACCAGGTTGATAAAAAGTTCCATCACTCTTATAGAAACCTCCATCTCTTTTTTGAAAAAGAAGTTCTCCTTGTTGGGTCGAAAATGAGATAATATTGCCAGTCCCTGGGATCTCTTGCGCCAGATCACTTTTATTACTTTCATCTCCTGCGCTCCACACGCTCCCATCTAACCGTAAAGCATAGCTAATATCATGATAAGAAATAATATCTGTAATTTGATCCAAGGGACCTGATAAAGTCTTCATTTCTACAGGACTATCCTCTGATACAGAAGTAACACTCTTCTCTACTCCTAGTTGTCCATGATCATTACTTCCCCACCCCCAAACAGTTCCATCTGATTTTAATCCGATACTATAATTACTTCCTTTTACAATCGTGATAAAAGATGCTGGTGTTTCTTCTGAAACGGGTGCCGTTTGAGAAAAAGATGGAAAAAATAATAGTGCCGTGATTAATAGCAAGATCTTCAATAATATAGCCGACTGAGTAGCTTTTTTCATGCCCAGTGATACAAAAATTAAAGACCCAAAAAAACTAAGAATCCCGCGCAAGTGGCATAGAAAATTACGATCGATTTTTCCCATAGAAATAAGAGTTAATCGATACCCTCTATCTCTTCTTCTCTAGGTTGTCAATAAACTAAATCACTCTAGTTAAACAAGTTTTGCCTCGATGACCTTTTTCTTGATGACCTTTTTTTCTGTTTTGGCCAGTCTTTTACTAGCAACAAAGACCTTTTCCCGTGGAAGCTTGATCTCCTCAGCGCAAAAAACCTAAGTTTTGAACGCACATGCTCTATAAATTTTTTCTCAAAAAAGTTGCGCGTTCTTTTTATCTCACGATCTGCTTCCTACCAAATAAACTACGAGAACCTATTGCTCTTGCTTACTTGTTAGCGAGAGCTTCTGACATCATCGCTGATGTTGAAATAATATCTAAGGATGAAGAAAAATTACTCCATCTACTGCCATCACTTTTAGAAAATTTAAGAAAACAATCTGCATTTGAAGAAGCTAGCATTAGTAAAGTCTGGTTAAAGATTTTGGAAGGACAGATTTTTGAGTGTGATTTTTTTTCAGATCGCACAAAAACTTTTACTCCTGAGCAATTAGACCATTATTTGTATCTTGTCGCTGGGTCTGTTGGAGAGTTTTGGACTGAATTGAGCTCTCATTTTTTTAACAATGCTTTTTTAGAACCAACGGAGAAAATGATGCGCATGGGAGCTGCCTATGGAAAGGGATTACAACTCATAAATATCTTACGAGATCGCTATGAAGATGAAGCCAGAGGCTTTCTTTATTATGAAGAATCACAATTTCCTGAACTCGTTGAGCAAACTAAATTATATCTCGATCAAGCAAAGCGCTACGTCCATGCAATTAATAATAGCAGACTACGCTATGCCTCAGCCCTACCAGTTCTTTTGGCTGAAAAAACATTGAGTATGATTTTAAAAAAATCATCCTCTCCTAACTATAAGGTTCTTGGCCATCATGAAAAAAAAATAAAAGTCAGTCGTATAACTGTTTATGCAACACTTATACGCGCGTTATTTTTTTAGAAAAAGCTGCTTTTGGGTTAGTCTAAAAATGATTTTGAGGCTGAGGATATTGCGTTAATTTAACACCATGCATTGCCGTTTTTAGTAACAGTGTTAAATTGCAACAGAAATATCAGGATTTTTTAAGAGGCTGTTGAGATAAATAATGAGTTTATGCATAACAGCGGTGAGAGCCAATTTTTTTGGTTTGTTGCGAGCCAGGAGGCTTTGATAAAAAGCACGCAGAACCTTATTATAGCGTACTGCGCTCAAGGCAGCCATGAAAAGAACGCGTCGAACATTAGCTCTACCGCCCCTAATAAAACGCTGGCCTTGGAAAGAGCCGCTGTC
>JBIRBD010000045.1:0-13022 GCA_044326465.1 Chthoniobacterales bacterium | reverse complement strand
TCTAAAAATGATTTTTAAAACGGTGAAGCATACCCAGTGGGTACGTAAGCCGGTTGAAAAATTATTTTGAGGCTGAGCATATTGCGTTAATTTGCCACGATCCATTGCCGTTTTTAGGATAATATTTTCATTTATCCAAAATCATCCTTAGCCTATTACTGTAGGCATGCTTGAAATTTTACAAAAAGGTGGGCCACTCATGTGGATTATCCTACTCTGCAGCGTCGTTGTTATTGGTGTTTTTTTTGAACGCCTGCTCTATCTTCATCGATCCTCTATCAGGGTTGGCGAGCTACTGGCAGGATTATCATTGCTGTTACAACGAGATAATTTTTTAGAAGCCTTGCAAGAATGTTCTATCACGCCAGGTCCTGTTGCTCGGGTTTTACAAGCTGCTTTACAGCATCCCGACGCTAATCGCATAGAGCTTAAAGAAATTACAACCGATACAGCTCTTCTCGAATTACCAAAATTGGAGCGAAATCTTTCGATCCTCTCGATGCTCTCATACATTACTCCACTCATTGGACTGCTTGGAACAGTGCTTGGCCTTTTAGATGCCTTTCTTGCGATCTCAGCTCATGGTGGCTATGCGACGGCTGCTGAAATTGCTAAAGGTATTTTTGAAAGTTTGCTAACAACAGCTGCTGGTCTTGCTGTTGCTATTCCAGCCTTTCTTGCCTACAGCTACCTCTCTGCTCGTGTCAACGATCTCATTCATGATATCGAACGAGCCAGCATTGAAATCGTTCAGCTTCTCATTGATCGACAAGCGAAGAAAGTAAAACTTCAAGAAGCATTGGAGTCATCCTTACTTCAGGAAAATCAGCGCGCGCCCTTTTTTCCAAAAGCTGCCGCTTGATCTGCTAGTTCCCTAGATTTTATAGCAGCATTATTCGCTTTTTTTTCCCTGTCGCGTGCACTCGGTTGAAGAAAGGTGGTCTTTATGCCCTTTATGTTCCTTCTTAGATCTACTTTTGCGCGGGCTTTATGAAAACATTCCGCTAGCTGGCTTTTTCGTACTGCTTGCTCCCATAGCGCTGCTTCTTCCACGTTTCCAGCTATTTTTGCTTCGATCACTTTGACTAACCACTCGGAGGTCCTGTAGAGCACGAGATTATATTGATCTCGACTCCCAAGGTTATATTCAACCCGACGCTGGCTTGCGTGTGCTGCTTCTTTCCATTGTGCTGCTTCCTCTGCTTTTCCAACAGCCATGGCCTGGATCGCCTTGGCTAAGCGATCAGAGGCCCAGCTAGCAGCAGCAGCAGCATTTGTCCAATTATTTTCAGCCTTCGAACTCCCTGCAGCTCGCGCTTCGATCGCTTTAAGATTATATTCAATCCGACACTGGCTTTCGTGTGCTGCTTCTTCCCATTGTGCTGCTTCTCCCAGTTTTTCAGCTATCCTTGCTTCGATTGCTTTGACCAACCGTTTGGAAGCCAAGATGGCACCACAACTAGCATTTACCCAGCTTTCTGCATCAGCTTCCCTCCCTGCGACTCGCGCTTCAATAGATTTAAGATAATATTCACTTCTTCTCTGGCTTGCACTCGCTGCCTGCTCCCATTGCGCCGCTTCTTCAGGTTTTCCAGCTGCCCTTGCTTCGATCGCTTTGGCGAACTGATCGGAGGCAAAGTTGACATGATAACTAGTATGATCCAAGGCCTCTGTATCGGCCTGCTGCCTTGCAGCTCGCCTCTCGATCTCTCTAAGATAGGCTTCACTTATCGACTGATCATACCTCGCGTCACTTTGGTAGTCATGTGGTGGAGAAGGATCACCCTTCTCTCCAAACGTGTCAGCTGCACACGAAAAGCTATCGGAGGCTTTGCTGATAGCAGTGCCAGCCTTTTCCCAATTCGTAGCATCGTCCGAGTTCCCTTTAGCTCGTGCTTCGATAGCTCTAAGAAAATATTCACTCCCCTGCAGGCTTGCCGATGCGGCTTTTTTTAATAGGCCTGCTTTTTCTAAAGCATCGTATAGATGATAGTTAGCGTATTGCAACCTGATCGCTTTGGTTAAGTAATCGGAGGCCCTGCTGGCACTAGCGCCAGCATTTTCCCAGCTCGCAGCATCGGCCTCTTTTCCTCTTGCTCGTGCTTCGATAGCTTGAAGAAAATATCTAGTTGCACTCTGGCTTTGGTGCATCGCTTGCTGCCATTGAGCTGGTTCTTCGGGTTGTCCAGCTACTCTAGCTTGAATCATTTTGGCTAAGTGATCGGAAGCATGACAGAGAGCAAGGCCAGCATTTTTCCAGCTTTCTGCGTAAGCAGGGTTTCCTGTGGCTCGCGCTTCGATGGCTTTAAGATGATATTCACTCCCTTGTTTACTTTCACGCGCTGCTTCTTCCCATTGCACTGCCTCTAAGAGTTTTTCTATTTTTCCGCCTATGCGTGCTTGGATCGCTTTAGCTAACTGATTGGAGGCTGAGATGGCACCAACGGCAGCAGCCTCCCATCTCTCTGCATCTGCCGAATTCCGAGCGGCTCGCGCTTCGATGGCTTTAAGAAAATATTCACTCCCTTGTTTACTTTCACGCGCTGCTTCTTTCCATTGCGCTGCTTCTTCACCTTTTCCAGCTACTCTTGCTTCGATCGCTTGGGCTAATCGTTCGGAGGCAAAACCGGCAGCATAACCAATGTAATTACTCAATCCCTTTGAAATATTATCTTTTGCCTCAATAGCTTTAAGGTAATATTCACTCGATCGCTGGCTTTCTTGTGCTGCTTCCTCCCATTGCTCTGCTTCTTCAGGTTTTCCAGCTGCCTTTGCTTCGATCGCTTTGAATAACTGTAGGGAGACCCGGTCGGCACTACAACTAGCATTATCCCAGCTCTCTCCCTCATGCCTGTATCCTATACCTACATAGCTGTAGTTTGGATTCCAGTATCTTGCGCTTGCATTCACTTCGATGGCTTTGGTGTAATAGCTAGCCGCTTGTTCATTTGCTACTATAGCCCTTCTCCAATTTGCTGCTTCTTCTGGGCGGCTGGCAGTTTCTGCCTCTGTTGCTTTACTAAGCTGAATCTCTCGAAACTGTTGAACAGCTTCTTGCATATTACCAAGAGCTCTCATATATGCATTCTTAGCTTCCAAATTTTTTTCTGGCCTTCCTCTTACCTTGTAGGCTTCTGCTGAGCTTTGATATTCTGCAGCTGCTAGTAATCTTTGTTCTGCCACTCTCCTCCATGCTTCCCCTTCTCTCGCCTTGCCAGCTTCTTCTGCTTTGATGGCTTCCGATAGCTCATAAATTGCATGCTCTTTAGCGTTTCGAACACCATACCAGCCTTTTGCTTGATCATTTATACTTGCCCACGCTGCCTCCTTCTCTCTCTTATGATCATTGGCTACATCCAATTTTAATTGGGCTATTTGTGCTAACGTCGTTAATTTATTGTTGTTATCGTGCCTTAGACCTTGGTCAGCGGCCGTTTCCTCGGCGGAGGTAAGATCGTTACTAACCAGGAGCATTTCACATGACTTTTTCATTGCTATGAAATTCTCTTCCAATGCCTTGGCATCAGAAGTTGCAGCATTTTCAGCAGTTTTATTCAAAGCAAAGTCCATAGCCTTAGCATAATTATCAGCCTTTTCTTTGGCCTCTGCTGTCGCCTTATCAGTGATTCTTTTAGCATCTTCGAATGCCTTGGTTGCAGCTTTCATTGTCTCAAGCTGCTCTTCAAATATCTTTGCCTGTTGAGCTGCTTGCAGTTCAGAAGCTTCCTTCGTCTCTTCGGTCATTTTCTTGAGAGCGGCAACATAGCTTTCAGCTCTTTCTTTGGCCTCTGCTGCTATTTGATCAGCTGCTTTCTTGGCATCTTCAGCTGCCTTCGTTGTGGCTTTCATAGTTGCAACATAACTTTCAAGAATCTTGGCATTACTAGCTGCTTTTTCATCAAAGGTTGCTTGGGCATCACGAGCCATCTCTTTGATCACTTTTTCCATAGCATCAACATAAGCCTTATCATGCTGAACTGCTGTCGGATCAGAAGGATCGTTAATATCGTCTCCTGATCTTTTGAGGATTTGAGTCAGAGACTCCGCATGTTTTTCAGCAGCTTCCTTAGCCTGAAGAGCTGCTTGAAGGTCGCTATTCAGCGTTGCAATATCTTTTTCAGAAGCTTTAGCATTTCCTATTTCTAGCTGATGAGTAACTGCCTTAAGAGAATTCTCAAGGGCAGTAATACGATCTTCTGCAGAATTTTTAGCAGTTGTTGTTATTATTATGGCGTTTTCTAAAACAACAATTCTCTTTTCAAGTTTTTTTACAGAGGATAAGGCCACTGCAGCCTCTTCTGCAGCACCATTAGCGGTGCTTATTGCTTGTTCCGCATTTTCCTCAGCAACAGAAGCAGTAGCAATAGCTTCCTTAACAAGAGAGCTATTAAACGCCAGCACATTGACTGTCGTTTGACTATCTTCTAACACGCTTGTTTCAAGCTCCTTAAAAGCAATCAGCGTATTATTAGCCACCTCTAACGCATTGGAAGCCTTGCCTGTTGCCTCTTGAGCAACCTCTTGAGCTGCGGCAGCACGCGTATCAGCCGCCTCTGCTTTGGCTACAGCTCCGTCAATAGCCTTAACAAGTTTTCGGTCTTTTTGTTTTCTAGCAAGCTGATTAGCCTTCTCAATGGTTTCTTTTCTATCCCAAAGCGCTCTAAGATTTTTAGGAGAAAATTCATCTTCTTCCGTTAAAACAGCAGGCTTTTCTATAAATGTCTTAATAGCATCAGCAGTTTGAGCCTCAATAACGGCTTTCCAAGCATCATTGGCCACTTGTTGAGCTTTATTAAAATCTAGCTGAGCCATTTCGACTGCTTCATTAGCTTTGGCAATAGCTTCTTCAGCGATGCGTTTCTTTTCATTATTTTCATGAACAGCAGTCTCTTTTTCTTCTTGAAATCGAAAGACTCTCTCGGCCTCGAGTTGATGCCTCGTTGATAAGGCAGTAGCATCACTACTTGCGTTCATTGTTACAGCATGATCCAAAAGACCATAAGCAGCAGGAGCAGCAGAAGCTAATACTTTCATTGTTTCTGTCCCTGCTCTATGAGCATCTCTTTTTTCACTCTCTATTTTTTCATGCCCAGCAAATTCCTTAGCCTTGCTCTGATTCAATTTGTCTACTTTTTTTCTCTCGGCTTCAAATGAAGCCACTCTCTCAGCCTCCGCCTGAATCAGTTTGGCAACCTCAGCCTTTGCTGAATTAAACACCATTTTTTTAACCTCACTATAATCATCAGCCCTCTTGGCTTCCACTTTAGTAAGCTGGACTTTAATAGAACCCACGCTCTCACAGGCTATTTTTTCTAACTCACCTGGTTTTTTTTCTTCTTCTTTAACAATAAATCGGGAGGCTGTGGGGTGAGCTTCAGCTGTTGCTCCGAAGTGATCAAGAGTTAAGGCACTATTGTTAGCACGCTGAGCAGCTGCATCTCTCTCTGTTAATTCACTAGATGCTGTTCGAACTGCTCCAGCATCGCCACTCATTCTCATCATCAGTTCAGGACACGCTAGGAGACCGATAAACCCGGCGACTCCGCTTACATCTTCGATGTAAGAATTGAAGTTGGAAGTTGAAGTTGCAGTAGAAACTGCTGCCAATATCAGCATTGTTTTTTCTGTCGTAGCAACCGCAAAAAGAGAACTTTCATCAGCAATGGAGGCGGATGCATTGTTACCATTTTCTCCATCATCAGCAATCCAGTAAACTGCCGTGGGATTTTTTGTGATTACTTGATCCCATGAAAAATCATCATCATCCATTTCATCTAACATATAAGCACCTTGCTCAAGGCTTGCTACCCCTGGCTCTCCGACGAGCTTTCCATTCTGCAACCAATTACAATAACGAGCTTCATCCAAAAAACTCAGACCCGTAATCGAACAATTTTCATAACCTGCAATAACTTCATAGCGCCATCGCCCGGGCGCGCCCTCACGCACGATAGAGGCTGTCGTTGCATCAAACTCCATGGTCTCATTGTAGAGATGGTGAGGATCTGAGGCTGCAACTGCATTGAGAAAAAGACAATAATCACTGGCAGTGACTGTTTTCGTTTTAAAACTCTGAGCGAAGAGATAACTGGAGCAACTTAATAAGAAAAGAAAAAGAATTTTTTGAAAGAGTTTTTTCATAGGGTTTTTAAGAATTGGTTGATAGCTAGTTTGTTCACACTAGTGCCGCAAGCTTATTTTATTCACACACTTTTTTAATAAGGATGAGCTCTGTACACGACAATTTTTGAATAAAATTGGAAAATCGCGACATGAAATCCGTCCTATCAAAATCAAAAAACATGGCAGACCAGAAGTTAGTATCTTTCGATATGGCTTGGATTATATTCTTGATCTTTTAACCAATTTCTTTTTGAAAAGTTTTCTCTAAAAAATTGCTTAGAGAGACTTCGATGTTTAAAGTCTGATTTAGAACTAGTTAAATCCTATGTGTGATTTTTGTCGTTTACAGAGCAAAAAAATATTAGATTAACTGTGCTATTTAGAAAATATTTATTGAATTACTAGAGTAAGCTCATGACTCTTTACCCTTTACTATTTACTCCTTACAGCGCTCTTCAACAGCGCTAAAGTGCCTTATGACTCACAGCTCGCTACTCGCTGCTCGCTACAATGCTGTTCAGCAACGCCATTCCGCTTCCCCCTTTTTCTTCTTTGCTCCTACGCTAAGCACAGCCCTCTGTTTTATCTTTTTTTTGCTTATTGGCGGCACGTTATTATTGCAACCAGGCATTGATATTAAAGTTCCGAAAGCCCCTTTTCTCGTAGTTCCGCAGCATGACCCTCTTGTTATTAGCATAACGGGAAGTCCTCTTCCGATTATCTACTTTGATCATCAGGAAGTTACTCTCGATGTTCTCAGAAAAAATCTAATCTCACTTGCCACAACAGGAACCCTCATCATCAAAGCTGACCGCCAAGCCCCCTATGATCTGCTAGTGCAAGTCATGACGCTAGGAATTAATGCCGGATTTTCTGTAGTCTTAGCAACGGAGTAACTTCCATGAATTCCTGTCAACAACAACAACTTGTGTTAGGCCCCCTCCTCTTCCAGTGGCCAATAAAAAAAACGCCACGGATCTCATTACCCCTGTGCATCTTGCTTGCAGCGTTATTGCATATTTCGGCTATTTATCTTTTTGATATCGTCTACCAGGCTCCCCACGTTAATAAACCTGTTACAGCGCAAGTTCTTTTTCTTTTGCCGGGATCACCTATCTCTCAACAATTTTCCATTTGGCTACAAGCAAATGATTCCTCGATTTTTTCTCCGTTAAAAACAACAGAAGCTGCACGTCCTAAAATATCGCCTCATATTTATCAACCTCGTCAACTACCTCTGCCGTTACGTTCTTTACCCCCGCTAGAACATGAGCCCATGGCCCCCCCCTCATTGCCAGTAAATGAAAGTGCACTTCCTTCGACAACGTTTCATGTCAGTGATACTAAATTATTATCATCCGAAAAAACTCCACCCACTTCTACTTCTGTAACAACAATTCGTTTATTAGAAAACTTAGCCTCACGCGCGCCAGCCTCCTCGATATCACTTGGATATCCGCAGCTTCCTAATTCTATAACAACACCACTTCCACCGACAGAGCTAACTATCAACATAGATACAATGGGCATTCCACGTCATGCTATCATTATTCAATCATCAGGAAATGCTGATGCTGATGAAGCGGCAACTCACTGGCTAATGACGCGCCGCTTTGCTCCAGCCACCGAAGAAACATGGGGCAATTTGCTAGTGCTGTGGGGGAAGGCGACTTTGGTGAACAAAGACGCAGGAGATAGAAGATAGGAGATTTTTCACATCTTCCACCTCCCATCTCCCATCTCCCACCTCCGATCTCCCATCTCCCACCTCCGATCTCCGATCTCCCAATTTCATGTTCCAACTCACACTTACTTGGTTTATTTTTATTTATCTTGCGGTTTTTCTTGCTGGAATTTTAATCCTTTGGATAGGATACGAGATGCTTCGCAAACATTTATCTTCTACCGTTTCTCATCACACTATTTACTGTCGCATCTGTGGCACAAAAGTGATCAACGATAACAACAGTTCTTTTTTGACTTGCCTAACATGTGGCAGTCTTAACGAACGCAACAACCAAGGAGGCTTGTAATTATGGGCATGTGGATCGGCCGCAATCGTAAAGCTCGAGTCACTTATGGATTCGATGAAATAGCACTTGTTCCAGGAACAATCACCATTAACCCAGAAGAAGTTGATACAGCTTTTTCTATTCCTTGCAAGGATGGCAGCTCATTAAATTTGACCATCCCAATCATGGCAAGCGCCATGGATGGCGTTGTTGATGTTCGTTTTGCAATTGAGATGAGTCAACTTGGAGGTCTTGCTGTACTCAATCTTGATGGTATTCAAACGCGTTATGAAAATCCTGATGAAGTGCTTGATGAAGTACTTGCTGCAGATAAAGAGCATGTTACTGAGTTACTTCAAAAAATGTATCTCGCCCCTGTGCGCGATGACTTAATTGTTAAACGTGTTGCCTCTATCAAAGCAGCTGGTGGCCTTGTTGCCGTAAGCTCCATCCCGCAACGCGCAGAACATGTAGGCCCGATTGCTGCAGAAGCGGGTGCAGATCTATTTGTTGTGCAGAGCACGGTTTCCACTGTTCGCCATATCTCCACAAAATATCAGTCACTCAATCTTGCCCATTTTTGCTCCTCTCTGCCAATACCAGTGATCATTGGGAATGCAGTCAGCTACGATGTTACATTAGAGCTGATGGAATGCGGCGTAGGTGGCGTGCTCATCGGTGTAGGCCCAGGAGCTGCTTGCACCTCCCGTGGCGTTTTAGGGCTTGGCGTACCACAAGTCACAGCGACTGTAGATTGTGCAGCTGCACGTGATGCCCATTTTAAAAAAACAGGACGCTACGTTCCTATTATTACCGATGGAGGAATGAGCAAAGGGGGCGATGTTTGTAAAGCTCTCGCCTGCGGCTCTGATGCTGTTATGGTAGGAAGCGCTTTTGCAAAAGCTTTTGAAGCACCAGGCCGTGGATATCATTGGGGCATGGCAACACCTCATGCTAACTTACCTCGCGGCACACGAATTCATGTCGGTTCAACAGGCTCTCTAAAGCAGATTCTTTTTGGCCCAGCTGTTGTTGATGACGGCAGTCAAAATCTTGTTGGTGCCATTACAACCTGCATGGGAAATGTTGGTGCCAGCACCATTAAGGAATTCCAAGAGACCGAAATTATCATTGCACCTTCGATTAAAACCGAAGGAAAACTTTTCCAAACTGTGCAAAACGTTGGAATGGGAACGAGGTAACAACCAAAAGGCTTGTTACACGAGATAGAAGAAGAAGATGGGAGGTAGAAACTTTCTATAAATAAAAAACTTATTTTATTATTGAATCTTACCTCTCTCTTCTTTAGCAGGCTCCGCAGTACATCGTTCGTCATAGAGTGTTAACTAGGAACCTAAAAACAACAATGGATCGTGGTAAATTAACGCAATATGCTCAGCCTCAAAATGATTTTTAGACTAAGCTCTTGCGTTAAACTTCTCACTCCCATCACCGTTTTTAGGGTAAAAATCTAACTTCGTGAAAAGGCTCCTATCTCCTATCTACTATCTCCTAATATGCACCTTGCTTGCCAGCTGCATGACGACAGAACCAGCGATGGTCAAACTCGAAAAGGCAAATGTCCTTCCACTCCAGATTGATTCTGATTTTGTATTTCGTAAAGAAACGCACTTCCTCAATGATCCAGCAACATTTCGTCGAAGCCACTCCGAACCTATAGATTTTATACGCCGCTCTTACATGTGGCCTGCAACAACAAAGCTTGAGCAAGATGACCTGCGAGGAGAGTATTTAAATTTTTATTGGTGGAATCATGGCCCCGCACAAGATGCCACCATCCGTTTAGAATATCATCAAGCAGGTCTTGGCAATGCCGTCCTAGCACGTGAGTTTAGTTATCCGCATATTCAAGGATCTGTTCGCACTATCTTCAAAATAGTTGGCGATGATTATTTGGAAAATGGTCGCGTCACTTCATGGAGAGCCATCATCATCGTCAATAATCGCATTGTTGCACTGACACAGTCATTTTTATGGGAGTAGCCTCATTCATCTTTGAGGATAAGAATGGATTTTCGACAAATTTTTAATGACTAACACCCATTACCGCTTTCTTGGAGTTGATCTTGGATCTGTACGTATTGGCATTGCTTTGAGCGATGAGGCCGGCTTCATGGCGCATCCTTTTAAAACATTAAAAACTTCTCCACAGAGTGTGCAAGAAATTGCCTCAATCGCTCTTGAGAAAAAGGTGAGCACGATTGTCGTTGGCCTGCCACGTAATATGAATGGCAGTTATGGCCCAGCAGCAGAGCATTGCCAAAAATTCGCTGAACAACTTCAGCCTTTTACGACGGCAAAAGTTGTTCTCTGGGATGAACGCCTCACCACCATGGCAGCTACCCGCCAGCTGCATGAATGCGGCCTTAACAGCAAACAACAACGCTCCATTATTGACCAAGCCGCAGCGCAACAAATTCTACAAGGATGGATGGATGCTCAGGCGCTATAGAACAACGCCCTGAAGAAGCAATGCATCTTAAGCTCATCATTGCCTACGATGGTTCTTCTTTTCGAGGTTGGCAGAGCCAAAGCCATGAAAACACAATTCAAGATCTTTTAGAAAAGGCTTTTTTTCAAATCGTACATCGCCGCCTTGTCATCCACGGTGCCGGACGCACCGATGCTGGCGTTCACGCGCTCGCGCAATGCGCACATGTCAACGTAGGCGAAGTCAGTAAAAAAATGAGCGACCCTGTCCGCTGGCAAAAAGCCATCAATGGATCATTGCCACCTTCCATTCGTATTATAAAAATCCAAAAAATTAACACCTCTTTTCATGCTCGTTTTTCTGCAAAAAGTAAAATTTATCGCTACGTAATTTGGCACGATGAGGTATTACCTCCTTTTTTACATGAGCGTGCATGGCATCTTCATGGCGCACTTGATATTTCTATTTTAGAAAAACTTTCAGCAGCCATCATTGGAACGCATGATTTTCGTGGTTTCACGGCAAGATCAAGAGCGGAAGAGAAAAAAACAATACGCACAATCTATTCAGCAGAGGTCACCCAGCGAGGAAAAGAGATTCGCCTCACCTTTCATGGGAATGGATTCCTCTACCACATGGTACGCATGCTAGTGGGGTCGATGGTCCGCGTTGCTCAAGGAAGAGATTCGCAAAAAGATTTTTTAGAGCGACTGAAAGCGGCCAAGCCACCGATAATGCCGAATACTGCGCCGGCGGATGGGCTTTATTTGGTAAAAATTAATTATCCTAAAAACGGTGATAGGAGTTAATAAATTAGCGTAAGGGCTTAGCCTAAAAATGATTTTTAAAACGGCGAAGCATACTTGGAAGGTACGTGAGCCGGTTGAAAAATATTGCGCTAATTTATAACGAGCCATTCCGTTTTTAGGTTAAATTCTTATTCACAAGATTCATCTTTTAAAAATTTAGCAGTTATCAATACTCGTCACCCGCTACTCGCCACTCGTTACTTTACCGCATAAATCGCTATGTTATAAGTTGAGCTTGTCTTGAATTTCTTCAACCCCCTGAACTCTTTAATCACCCCCTCAACTTTTTCATTCTAGGCCATGCCTCGGACACTTTTTTTAATTTTCATCGGTGGTTTTTTTGCAGCAACGATGGCCCTACGTGCCGATTTAACAGATCAGCAAAAAAAAACACTCTTCCTGCAAACCAAAAAACCAAGCGCTTCTACGCCTGCATCTCCCTCACCAGCCTCTCATAAAAAAATAGCCCACTCTGCCACTTCTTCAAAAAAGAAAACAGGAGCCACCCATAAAACTCATCACACAACGACGAAACACCATAACTCCCCAAGCACGGCGACACACTCTTCCTCCGGATTACACCATAAGACGATCGACGACAGGATGATACATTCTTCATCAGTACACTCTTCCACTGTATCAGACCAAAGCCCTGGTAACGAAAGGACTTCACATCATCATGCGCCGTCACAAGAAAATCCTCCTAACAGCCTAGCGACGACGGAACATCACTCCACAGCTTCAATGACAGCAGGCCACGACACCATTATTCCGATTGATAACTTTTCGACGCATCACGCGCTAACACCAGCAGCTATTACCATTGAAAAATCAGGCATCCTGCAAGACCAAGGCCTGGAACCAGTACCCACGACAACACCAGAAAAAAAACATGGCTGGGGATGGATCTTTGGAAGTAGTGACAACACACACTATCACTATCTCTCAGCTTCGGTGCGACGTGCGATTGATCGTGCTCCCGTGCGTCATGGTCGTTGGAAATATATCATTGTGCACAATAGCGGCACTCACGCAGGGAATGCCCATAGCTTTGACATCTATCATCGTCGCGTACGTAAAATGGTAAACGGCCTCGCCTATCATTTTGTCATCGGCAATGGCGTCTCCTCCGGCAATGGTGAAATTGAAATTGGCCATCGCTGGACGGCGCAGCTTCAAGGAGGCCATGTGGCAAGCGATTATCTCAACGACATCTCTCTGGGAATTTGCCTTGTGGGTGATTACAATCGTGAAACAGTGACCAAAGAACAGCTTGGTGCGCTCGATGAATTAATTGCTTATCTACGTCACCGCGTCGGCAGAACGCAAGGCCACGAGTCCATCATCAAAGCTCACAAAGAAATTAATCCAAAGCCAACCGATTGTCCCGGCGATCGCTTTCCGTATCACTGGCTCCATGGCCGTTTCGGCTAGGAAAGAGTATGAAATTTTCGGGCTAGCCCCAATGCTGGTTACTTGTACCTGTTCAGAAGAACGGGTACATTATTTTTGTAGTGTCTAGCTTTTTTGGAACGTTGAAAATCAACATTTTAGGAGTTTTGACCTTCAAAAAGTGCGTAAGTCGGGGCCACTGGGTTTATTGTTGCCACGATCGCATTGATGATC
>JBIRBD010000100.1:0-7569 GCA_044326465.1 Chthoniobacterales bacterium | reverse complement strand
TTTCACTCAATTTTTGGAAACAGAAAAGCGTTAGAAAGATTTTATAGGGAGGTGCCCGCTTCAATACAGAGGGAATAGAGCAAGCAGCGTAGTTGATATTATTGGAACAGCGAGCTTATCTGTACTGTGTGGGCTTGGCGCTATGCTCATATCAACGCCTGTAAGAGGAGACACGCTCAATCCAGAGTTGTTGGGGATGACCAAGACAGTTAGTGAGGATGTTGTGCGCAGAGCGATGAAAAATATTTCTGAAGAACAGGGACTAGCTTGGTTGGGTAACGAGTTACAATTAAGCGTAGAACCCTTATCCTAAAAACGGCAATGGCTCGTTGTAAATTAGCGCAATATGCTCAGCCTCAAAATGATTTTTCAACCGGCTCACGTACCTTCCAGGTATGCTTCTCCGTTTAAAAAACATTTTTAGACCAAACTTTTACACTAATTTGCTCACTCCCATCACCGTTTTTAGGCCGCCGCTTATTGAGCCAGCCATGGATTTTGGACATAGATTCGACGGTAAAACCTTATTGCGGAGCAATGGACCGCCAAAGAACGTTGGGCTTACCTTCTAGCGCTTATTTTTGGCCGTTGGCTAGGAGGAAAATGGTTATTTGGTGTTCCAGCCAACACCGAATTACTGCTTTCGGGATAATTTAACTTCCATATACCAAAAATTATGAGCTCAATCCAAGAAAATCCACCGAAATATCTGTGGATATGTAATGTTCTATTCACGTTTTTAGGATTATTAACGCGCACGTGCCCGTACGCGAATTTTCACACATGCCCGTTGTAGCCCGGAAAAAATGGAATAGGGTTATGATTTTTTTTATAAAATGGCAATGTCGTCACCTCTGCCTTAAATCGCCGTCCGCGGACCTCGATATCAAGAGGGGTTTTGGATGATGTGAATTTTACTGGGAGATAAGCGAGCGCAATTCCTTCGCTCAGACTTGGAGAAAGAGCTCCGCTTGTAGTTTCCCCTAAAAGCTCATCATTTGAATACACGGCATAATGGGCACGAAGTGGTGGGCCGATTTCGAGGAGTTTGATCGGTGTTAAACGAAATTTAATTCCCTGAGTGCGTTGTTCCTCAAGCGCGGAGCGTCCTATAAAATCAGGCTTTAAAGGATCATTGAGCGCTACAAATTTTTCCAACCCTGCCTCCAGAGGCGTGCGCGTCATCGAAAGATCCGAGCCATTCAGCGGATATCCCATTTCTAGTCGTAACGTATCCCGGGCTCCAAGCCCACAGGGGATTGCTCCAGTAGCGACAAATTTTTTCCAGAGAGCGGCAACATCATCGACGTGAACAAAAATTTCAAAACCATCCTCGCCGGTGTACCCCGTGCGCGCGACAAGGCCTCTTCTAAAACTCGGGATCACGGCAATTCCATTACGTTGAGGAATGATAACTTCAGGCAATACTTCACTCAATAACGCCTCAGCCCGAGGACCCTGCAGAGCAAAGGCTGCATAGTCACTACTCTGATCGTTCATAACAATATCGTCTGTTTTTGGCAAATGCTGGGTGAGCCATGAAAGATCCTCTTTTTGGCGTCCTGCATTGATCACAAGAAAAAATTCTTTTTCGCTCGTGCGATAAATAATCAAGTCATCGATAACGCCACCCTCGTCGTTGAGCATAAGCGTGTATTGCCCGCGGGTAACAGCCAGTTTTCCAAGACGATTACAGAGCAAGCTTTCGAGCCAGGAAGAGGCTCTCTCACCTGAAACAAAAATTTCTCCCATGTGCGAAATATCAAAAATCCCAGCCGATTCTCGCACCGCGCGATGTTCTTCACGGATTCCTTTGTATTGCACCGGCATCATCCATCCGGCAAAGTCAATCATCCGCGCACCAGCCTCGCGATGGATGGTATCAAGTGGTGAAAGAAGGCTGTGTGTGGTTTGTGAAATGGGTAATGTCATTTTTTAAATAATATGAAACGCACCAACCAGCAACATGGTGATCGAGGTTGAGAAGCCTACGCAGAGGGAGGAACGGAAAAAATTAACCCGACTTTGCCGATTCAGAGGCATGAGATTTTGCAAGGAGTTGTTTTTAAGCGCAGATGTAGGCCAGAAGGATAATGAGAGAAATTTTTTGAAGGAGATTTGTTTCATTCTTATTTTCTTCCACTTTTGTATCTCTTCACGCTTTGTTAGTTTTTCCGGCTTTCTGTTGGCTCCATCCTCACCGAAACAATCACGACTTTTTCAATGGGAAAACTATTGCTGTTGGTGCGGAGCATGCTGATTTTATCAAGCAGATCGAGACCTTCGGTTACTTTGCCGAAGACCGTATATTGGCCGTTCAATTGAGGCATCGGTTCTAGGCAGATGTAAAACTGGCTCCCATTGGAGCGCCGTAGTGGGTTGATTTTATCCGGTAGGCGCGAGGCTGCAATCGATCCGCGATCGTGAGGAAGACGAATTTCTGCAGGAAGTGTGTAGCCTGGGCCCCCAGTTCCTGAGTGACTACTTTCTCCATGGCGGCTTGTTGGATCACCCGTCTGAACGAGGCTATGTGCGAAAAGACGATGAAATGTCATTCCGTCGTAGTAATGCTTACTTGCGAGAGTTTTAAAATTAGCAACGGTTTGAGGTGCTGTATCTTCACGGAAGGAGAGCACCACACGCTCGGGATTTTTTTCTTTCGGCATTTTAATCAACATTACTGCAACCTGCGGTCCTGTTGGCTGGAGCCGTGTTGGTTGGGGCTCGTTGGTGGCACAGCCAGTGATGAAGAGAATGAGAAACGAAACAAAAATTAAAATAATAGAATGAGCCTTCATCATTAAAATGGCTTTATTAAGAGCAATGGTTAGTAATTGGATGTGTTTTTTAGTAATAGATTGATCGCCGACTCTAATACAACGACCACTAACCACCAACAGCTTTATCATTTAGCAAAGCTAAATCGGAAAGCTTGTGACAGTAACATGCGTGGCAACCTCCGTCGCTGGATCGATGGCGGTTAGTTGTGCGCCAATAATATCGTAGCCCCGTTTTAAATATCCAAGGGCAATAAATGGATTGCCTTCTATTTTTTTCGTTGCGCTCGTTAGGATCCCTATCTGTTGTGGCTGGTCATCTTGAGAAAAAAGCTCCATGCCGCGTGTCAGTGGAATTTCTCCAATGCCGACAAATCCTAATAATAAACGGTTCACATGGCCTCTGCTTTTCAAACGAGAAATCACTTCCTGGCCGACGTAGCATCCTTTTTCATAGTCGATGCAACTTTTATCCAGGTTTGCCTCGGGTGGCAATGTCTCCTCTGTTAGCTCATAGCCCCAGCGTGGAATTCCTTGTGCGATACGAAAAGCTTCGACGGTTTCTTCTGTCAATGGTTGAACCGAAGAAAGACCGGCTAGCGTTTCAAGCTCTGAAAGCGCGACATCTTTTCCGCTTAGCCCAAAACGATGGATCTTTGTGCCAATGATCCCCTGAGCAATAGGATGTTCTAAAATCGGTCCAAAAAAATGAATTTTTGGAGTGGCTTCAATAATTTTCAGAGTCACATCATCAGCTATAATGTAGCGGCTGAGGCGTTCCATCAATGCATCTGATAATTCAGGTTCCGATTCAAGAAGCAGAGCCTCATGAGTAGCCGTGATCCAGAGGAGCGCAGAAAGTTTTCCTTTTGGCGTGAGCAGGCAGGCTTGTATTGCTTCGTCAGGGGTTAGTTTTTTTAAATCAGCCGTTACTTGACCGTTCAAATAACGTAAGCGATCGTTCCCCGTTACTTTAATAATAAGCCTTGGCGGCAAGCGAAAAAATCCACCTTCGTTGCGGATTTTTGAAAGAGCGTCAGGTTCGGAATTATCAGACATATAAAAAATAAATAACCACAACAGAGATTTACGCTGGCACGTCAAGGTATACTGCCATAAGGCAACCAAGAGGACAAGGCTTGGCGGGAGGGAAGTTGACATAGTAGGATGCAGAAGCATGAAAAAATTTCTGCCTCCAAAAGAAGCTCCTGAGCTGATTCGTCTTACGCATCCTGACAAAATCGAGGTATTGGAAAAAGATACCTCATTGAGGTCAATTTCATAAAAACTATGAACAGTAAACAATCTTCTCCTCTTGTTGTAGGCACCCTTCATTCACCTTTTTGTTTAAAAAAAGTTGAGCAAAATTTCAAAAAACTTGCGCAAGGTGAAGGTATCGATTTTTTAGAAGCTCGTCTTGATTTATTACCCATAGAAAAACTACCAACACATTGGCCCCTGCCTGTGATTGCAACAGCACGTCATCCCAAGGAGGGTGGAGAAAACAATCTCAGCCTCCGTGAGCGCCGTCAACTGCTAGAGCACTCTCTCTCTTGGTGCAGAGCCATCGATGTAGAGCTTCGTTCAGCTAAGCAACTCGCTTCCACCATCGCATGCGCGCATGCGGAAGGAAAATTTGTCATTGGGTCATTTCATGATTTCAAAACTGTTCCATCAGACCCGCGTCTACGTGAGCTAGTTGTGCGTGCGCGCGAGGCAAACGTAGATATTTTGAAAGTCGCCGTGACGATCAATGATGAGGCTGCTTTTTTAAGACTGGTAGAGTTTCAACAATTAGAAAAAAGCTTTCCTCTTGCGACAATGGGGATGGGAGAAAAATTTGGAAAAATCTCACGCCTTATTCTTCCTGCCTTTGGTTCTACGCTAGCTTACGGATGGCTCGCTAAGCCACAGGTAGTAGGTCAGTGGTCGGTAGAACAGCTTGCACTCTTGTTTTCAGAGTAAGCCCTAAAAATTCCAGCGGATAATCGGTGTAACTTTTTGCTTGATAGTGACTAGAATTTATTGTTCTCTTCTTCCTCAAGATTAAAGGACATGAATAAAACCTTTCAGCTCATTTTTACGTGTTGTCTGCTGATAGCAACAAGTCGAATAGCTGCTTCTCCTGGAATTAATATTAATGAGGCATTATCCGACTATGCTAAGTCGGTTGATTTTTATATTCAAACATTAGGCCATCTTGCGCAAGAAGCGTCTCAAGTTGATAGCACAGGCAAGGCCATCTCTTGGATTAATGCTTTGCGTATTGCTAATGAAGGTCAAAAAAATGCTGACCGAGCTTATTATAACGTAATAACAGCTTATGAGGCAGAGCATCCTGAAGTAATGACTCAATCAACGGATGGTTATGTAGAGAAACATCCTGAATATGGAGTTTTCTTAAAAGGGCTAGAAAAGCTTCATGAGAAAGATCTGGTCTCTTATTATCGTTCATTATTAAGAGAAAAAAAGCATCTTGAAGTTGAATTTTCTACTGATCTCAAAGCAGAAGATGCTTTTGTTGCTTGCTATCAATCAGAACCAGATGAAGTGAAACAGGCATTTGGACATATAAACAGTTTAGATGAAAAAAAGATTTCTGAACTTTCTACGCTTTTAAATAATCAATGGAAAATATTCTCAAGTTATTTTCAATTACTCGATCAACTTCAAAAAGATGTAGTCACTATTAATAATGCCAATGCGGCAACTAAATTAATAGATTCACTAACGGAAGCTAATGAAAAAAAATACGAAGCCCTAGAAATAGATGTAAAAATCAGTCAGTTTTTTAAAGAGAATAGTCCTGATTTTTCAGGGCATTCTGAACTTTTTAGAAGTTATATTAGATGTGAAAGAATGGACTATAAATTTTCAAAAATAAAAGAAGACTATTCTGTATTAGAGAAAAAAACTGGTGATTCTAATGCTCGATTTGCTAATAATAGAAATTATAACAATGCTGTTATAAAAATGTTAGAAAGAGAATCATTTCATGCCAAGAAAGCACCATTCGTAACACAACGCACTCCATTAGAAATTGATATTTTAATTAAACAACTAAAAATGCAAAAAGGTGATCTTCTTGCACAGGAGCAGCTTGCTATAGCCTATGCTACGGGCGCAGGTGTTACTAAAGATACATCGAGAGCCTTGCTTTTGCTTAAAGATGCTGCTCAAAAGGGATTACCAGAAGCAGAGGATGAGCTTGCTAATTGCTATCTTCGTGGATTTTTAGTTCCTATCAACTTCTCTGAAGCAGAGCGACTTTACCAACAAGCTTCTTTTTCTAACAAGCCATTTGCACTACTTTTGTTGGGCTATTTTTTAAAAAAACTAGATCCTAAAACTAGCTTTAACCTCTTCTATCAAGCTGCAAAACAAAAAAATGCTTCTGGTGAGTTTTATCTAGCTGAGTGTTATCGTTATGGGACTGGTGTAGAAAAAAATGAAAAAGAAGCCATTTATTGGCTTAAGCAAGCAGCTTCTCAAAAAAATCCTCAGGCAGAAGAGATACTTGCTTTTTATTATCTTTCAGGAAATGGAGTTCCTAAAGATATTAAACAAGCTGTTTCTTATTTCTATGATGGAGCAATGGCTGGATTAATCGATGCTCAATTTAATTATGGCATTGCATTATGGAATGGAGAAGGTGTTGAACAATCTAAATCAGAAGGACTAAAATGGGTTACCTCTGCCGCTGAAAAAGGATACCCTCAAGCAGAAGAAATGCTTGGTCATTTAAATTTTTATGGTACCGATGTGCCATTAAACTACCAACAAGCTTTGAGTTGGAATGAAAAAGCGGCGAATCATGGTAGCAACAAAGCCAAGTTTTTATTAGGGTTAGCTTATAGTCAAGGTCTCGGAGTTGCTAAAAATCAGGAGACAGCACTTGCCTGGTTTAAACAAGCTTCAGATCAAGGAGAAAAATGTTCTCAATATCAGCTTGCTTGTTATTATCTAACAGATAAAGGAGCTAATCCTAATATTGCAGAGGGCATGAGCTTACTAAAAAAATCTTCTGATGCCGGTTATCCATATGCTCAGTTCTATTATGCTACCTTTTTATTTAATGGTAAAGTAGTCCCGCAAGATAGAGTAGAAGCTTGTAATCTCTGTCGAAAGGCAGCAGAACAAGGAGTCCCTGATGCACAACTTACTCTTGGACAGTTCCTTTTGCTTGGTAAAAACTGCACGCTCAATATTCCAGAAGCAATTGAATGGATTCGAAAAGCAGCTGATCAAGGGCTTTCTGAGGCAGAATTTCGTTATGGTATCTGTTATCTTGAAGGAATAGGCGTGGATAAAGATCCGGTTGAAGCTGTCAAGTGGCTTCGGTTTGGAGCGCTCCAAGGAAATCCATCGGCACAAAATGCTCTCGGGTATTCTTATTTTATAGGAATTGGCGTCCCTAATGATTTAGTGGAAGCTTATAAATGGTACCTCTTGGCAGAACCTCAAGAAGCTAGGGACTATATTAAAGAAACGATAGCAGCTAACATCAGGAATATTTTGCCAAAACTCACGCCAGCTCAAATTAAAGAAGCTAAAGAAAAAGCTGCTCAGTTTGTTCCTTTGAAAAAAGACCATAGTGCTGAGCATGGTATTGATGATTTTTATGGCTCAATGGGTATTAGTTAGAGCTTGTCCGTGCGCTTTGTTTTTATTAAGCGGCTCAAGTTGATGACCCGCTATCGTAGGCTGGACTATGGGCTATGGACTATTGGGCAGAAAAAAAAGAAGTCAGAGCTCTAGGAAATTTGTAAAATATAAATGGCAAAAAATAGGG
>JBIRBD010000164.1:0-3497 GCA_044326465.1 Chthoniobacterales bacterium | reverse complement strand
TGATAAAACCAGGTGTTGCACGATTGAGTAAAAGCCTGCACAAAATTGAGTCTACCAACATCTACTTTCTTCCAATTGTGAAAAGTTACATTGCCTACATCAAATGTTGGTGGACAATGAAACGTGTCCGATGGTCTGATTTGTCCTGACTGAAGAGCAGCAACTCCGACTACTGTCTTAAAGGTTGAACCGGGAGGATAGGCCGATCGGAAAGAGCGTGGGAGCAAGGGTACATCAGGGTCTTTGCTGAGTTGTTGGTAAATTTGAGGATTAATCGTTGGGACAAAGTCATTCAAATTGTATTGAGGGAAAGAGGCCATTGCATGAATTTCTCCGGTGTTTGGATCGAGGAAAACAATGGCTCCTCGTCTGCAATTTTCACGCAGTACTTTTTCACAGATACGTTGGAGATTTTCATCAATCGTTGTGATTACGTTATCACCGGGTATTGGGCGCTGGCTAATGCGCTCGGAATTTCTTTTTTCTTGATCATTGTAGGTCACAAAAAGGTTGCCTGGGTGGCCTCTAAGCTGACCATCAAAAATTTGCTCAATTCCTTCGCGGCCTTCAATTTCAGGAAAAATAAGATCATGATTTTCAATGGGGCGAATGGAGAGTGGTGCCTCGCGGCCGGTATAGCCAATAAGATGAGCTGCAAGTTCATTCTGCGGATAAAAACGAGCATAAGTTTGACGGACAATCAGCCAAGGGCTAAGGCCTCGTCGGGCGAGGGCTAGCTCCTCAGGTTGAAGGTTTTCAATCAAGTCTAGTGGAAGTAATCCGCGATGATGATAATGTTTGAGAATTGCTTGATCGCTAATGTTAATGGGATGTCCTAGCTTACCTTGCGCAAAGGTGATGTATTGTTTTGCAAAAGCAACTGCTTTTTGATCACTGGAATCAAGGGGTGTTGGAAATTGCAACGCAAGGTTGTAGGTTGTGCGCGTCTGCGCAAGCGGTTCGCCATGGCGATCGGTGATTTGTCCACGCGGTGCAGGAATGGAAAGCTGAAACGTGCGTGCTTGTTTCTGTGTTTCCCAAGTAGGGTGAGGGTGTTCGACGACTGGTTCGTTTGTAGCTGCAGTAAGGCAAGCTACTCTTAAAATACAAAAAGCATAAAAAAGATTTTTAAAGTTATTTTTCTTTAGAAAAAAGCAAATCAATGTTGAAACGAAAAAAGACATGTAATTAAGCTTTGATGGTATAGTCAGAAAATTTCTCTTTCTATGGCCGTGGAGTCAGAGCAGGGCCAATATTGGGGGGTTTAAGATAAAGTGGCTCGGGAATGTTGGGTGAGGGTTCTGCATGCTGACCTAGTGTTGCAAGAAGTGCTGCATCAGGGGTTGCGATGATTGTTTTTTGAGATGATGAAAGTTGTGGTAATTCTGCTGAAGAAAAAAAAGGAAAATTAGGCTGTGTTGCAAGCTCTTCTGCGACGGCGGAAGGTGCGAGCAAAAAAGGTTCCTCTAGAAAGTGGTTTTGGGCAATTGCAGCTAGCCAATAGTGACCGCCTCGTGCATCACCCCCAACCCAGTATCCTGTGGAGGGTCCTGGTATTGCAAGTGGAGATGAAATCCCTATTAAATCAACATGAAGCGCTGTAGCCATTCCTTGTGCAGCCGCAATACTAGCGCGTAAGCCATTATAGGAGCCAGGCCCTTGTCCAACAACAATACGAGTTGGTAGGCCGCATTGTTTGATAGCGGTTTCTAGTCCTTGAAAAAAAACAGAAGAGTTATAGCGTTCGTGAAGTTCATGGTAATGATATAAAATTTTTTTTCCAGATGGTGAAAATTCAACCATCGCTATAGAAGTTGCAGGAGATGAGACATCGAGAGCTAAAATGTGCTGTAAAGTAGCACGGCCGGTAGTTCGTAATTCGTAGTTCGTTCTATTTTTCTTATGCAAAATAGTTTGTGGATTTGTCTGTTCAGTATGTTGACTCATTTGTAAATGATCGTAACTACCAATGTCCCATTGGTAGTGAGGGTTGTTAGTTCTCAGTTGTTGGTAGTTACCTGCCAACAGGAGATTTCACGTTTATGCTCGCTCACAGGCTTGATTCGGACGCGCCATGTTTCGGAAGGAAGTAAATTTAAAAATTTATCGCCCCATTCGATAATACAGAATCCTTCTAAAAAAAAATCCTGGAGGCCAAGGTCCATTGCTTCTGCTTCGGTGTTAACACGGTAAAAATCAAAATGATGAAGAGGGTGATCCTCTTGCCCGTAACTTTGCAAGAGTGTAAAAGTTGGGCTCGTTACTTCATCATCGAGCCCTAGGGCAATGGCGAAGCCTTTCACAAAATGTGTTTTTCCTGCGCCGAGTGGTCCTTCGAGGCTAATAATAGCTTGATCTCCTAGATGCCTAAGGAGCTTATAAGCGACTGCATAAGTCTCCTCAGTACTTGAGGAATAGTAAATCTTAGAAGGTGGCATTATAAATTATAAGTAAGGGGTATATAAGCAAAACAGGCTGCAGGGTTACAGCAAAAGCATGTTGTCTGTGGTAAGCTAAAAATATAATGCCCTTCTTTAAAAGAAAGATCCGTTTTTGCTGCTTTATCTTTTTCGTCGAAGACCTAATTTCAGCTGTAAACCTAAGTCTGTCCAAAAAAGCCATTTTTTTGGACAGTAGGTACTTTTTTCCACAATAAATGCTCTCTGGATAAAAACTCTTGAATATTTTTGTTGTTCGGTGATAAAAGTCTCTCCGTGAAAATAAAAAAACTCTTTTTAATCGTAGCTGTAAGTTCGCTTGCTGCTTGTCAACCAAAAAATTCAACAAGTAACGATGGTGATAATTTTCAATCTATCGCCGCAACGCTGAGCATTGGAGGTAGGTCTATTCCATCTGTTGTTCAATGGAATACCAAGACTGGCGCAACACGCATTATCGACTCGACAACAATTGTTTCAAGAACAGGAGCACAAAATACTGTTGTTGGTTGGGCTCAACTTCCTGATCTTCAAGGAGCAGTCCAAGAAATTCTTGCTCGTGAGCAGGCTCAATCTCAGCAACAAGCTCAATCTCAGCAACAAGCTCAACAGCAGCCTCAGCCTCAAGCTCAACAGCAGGCTCAAGCTCAACAAAAAGGAGTGGCAACTCTAAAGAGAAAATAGTTTTAGACTTACCCTTCTTTTCGAGGGATGTTAAAATTTGAGGAAACAAGTAAAGCTTGTTTCCTCTTTTTTTTGAAATTTTTAAAAAGCATCGATTTTTCTTTATGAAAGAAAAGCTTCTGCGCTAGAATGGTCAGGTCAGGGGCTATGAAATTTGAACCGGTGGACTCCGCCAGGGCAGGAATGCAGCAACGGCAGCCAGCTTCTTATTGTTGTAGACCCCTGATTTTTTTATTATTGAGAAATAAAAAAAGTTGAGGGGGTTAGTCGCTGCTATATACCATTCGCGTTTGATTTTTAGGCTTGGTACTTGTCCTTTTTATTTTCAGCTTCGTTGTCGAATCTTGCGTTATGCTTGCATAGCGCTTCGATTCT
>JBIRBD010000211.1:0-1779 GCA_044326465.1 Chthoniobacterales bacterium | reverse complement strand
GACGACAAACACGCCGCCCGCATCGAGCAAAGCAGCAAAACCTGGCAAAAAGCCACCCAAGGCCACAGCGACGACAGCTCGCTTTTGACCCTGTTTTTGACGATAGCCGCAGGCAGCAAACCCATCAGCCTGCTAACCGAGAAATCCGCCACCACCTTAATCAAGAAAATCCGCAAAACTGGCCTAGATACAGAACTCCCCATCGCCTACATTCGCGAACATGCGCCTGTGGCGTATCAAAACGACTTCTGTGAGATGTGGCAAGAGTTCATAGCGGATGCTCAAAGCACTTTGAAAAGTGATTTTGACTACAACTTGCATGATGCGATGGCGTTGTTGCGATTGCAGTGTAATGTGAAAGCGAAGTAAATTTACTATAATTTATATAGCTGCTTAGGTAATAAATACGTTGGCTATAGCCTGAAAATTACTCTAATCCGCAGCAATTTTTTGGCTCTTTCATCAATCGGAATTGAGGGGCGTTTTCTTGACTCTAAGTAAAGAAATTTAATGCGTATTTGGATGCATCTATTTGCGCTTGCTGGCAAACCACGTTTGCATATTCTCGTGAATCTTTGAGAATTTGACGGATTTCAGCAGCTTTTGCATCAGAGACTCGACATCCCAGAATTACTCTTCGAATTGACGATTTAGGGAAGTTAAACAAATGAACAGCTGTAGACCCATCGTCAAGAACAGTAGATGCATTTTCCAAGTGAAGCATCATTCGCCACTCTGTTTCGTAACTCCATTCAAGTCCTTTTGTTAAAAAAGATTTGAAATCGTCTAATTTTGATATGACAATATTTGGCCGTTCAGTGGAGTAACAAACTTTTCGAAGGCAGCGAAAATCATCATCCGAATGTAGCCTCTGATCAAAAAATGAATTGTCAGTATCAAATTCAACAACGAATCCTTGGTGAGAGTCCGCATAGTGCGCCCACATAAGTAAATTATCAGGAGATTCTGTTAGGCATAAAATCCCCAGCACCTCATCAAAGGTACTCTCCATACTTTTCTGAACCCTAGGGCGCGCTTGCTCAAAAGTCTCTTGCAGTTTGTCAAGAATTGTCGATGATTGATTCATTGCAAGCGCTTGTATTTGTTCTAACGAGAGCTTGCTTTGAACATCAGCAGGTAATTCTTCATAAATTTTGGTGATCATTTCGGGTGCAAGAGATTGAAAATCAGATTCACTTTCCTTTCTTGTCTGTATTTCCGAAATGTATGGTTTCAACTCGAAAGGATCGTTCAGAGCTTTTGGAGGTGAAAATCGGATATTTCCATTTTTCAAAATGTCGGCTCGATCAGGATGAAAGTATTTATAAAGGCGCATATCACTGATTTTTAATTTTGATTGAATAATATTTCTAACAGAACTTAATGGATTATCAATGATTACTTTAACCATCAAAAACCTAGAACCCGATCTCACATCCAAACTCCGTTTGGCTGCGGCAAGTCATCAGTGGACTATCGAAGAAGAAGCTCGCAACATCTTGAATGAACACTTTAAAGAGTCAGCTCCGGCAGGTGGAATGGGTGATCGCATACACGCTAGATTTGCTGCAATTGGCGGTATTGAGCTTGAATTGCCGTCACGGGCAGGTTCCCCAAGATTTGCTACATTCGACTAATTTACTATATTTTTTATAGCTACTCAGGCAACAAATACGCGGCCTAGGGCATTATTTTAACAATTAAATAAGTTTCAACTCACTTCGCCCACAGGCACAGTCGGCGGGTTGGCGCGGAACCAATTGACGATTTCTGGCATCG
>JBIRBD010000067.1:0-10396 GCA_044326465.1 Chthoniobacterales bacterium | reverse complement strand
TGGAATTGTAGGATATGTTGGGCCAGCTGATGCTGTGCCAATTCTTTTGGAGGGTCTGCGCCGCTTAGAATATCGTGGCTACGACTCTGCTGGCGTCGCCACTATTGAAAAAGGCGCTCTTTCACTTCGTAAGGCTGTGGGTCGTATTGAGCATCTCAGTAAAGTCATTAACCAAGATCCACTCGCTGGAACAACCGGCATCAGCCATACACGCTGGGCAACCCATGGAAAAGTAACGCTTGAAAATGCGCATCCTCATGTCGATGCCTCAGGTCGTTTGGCTTTGGTGCACAATGGTGTCATTGAAAACTACGACAAACTTCGCACCCAGTTAAAAGAGGAGGGCCATGTTTTTAAATCACAAACTGACACTGAAGTATTAGCCCATTTGATTGGAAAGTTTTTTGACACAGCAAAAAACGAAGAGGCTCTCGTTGCAGCAGTCCGTGAGGCTTTGCGGCTGGTTCAAGGAACTTATGGCATTGCCGTGATGCATGCTGATTTACCCGGAGTGATCATTGGTGCGCGACGTGGAAGTCCCTTGGTGCTTGGTATCGGGCAGGGAGAAAACTTTCTCGCGAGTGATGTGAGCGCGATCGTCGCCTACACGCGCGATGTGGTTTATTTAAATGATTATGAAATTGTTGCGCTAACACCTGATGGATTTACAATTTCCAATATGGATGGCAATGGAGCTCATTACAATGTCACAACGGTAGAGGAGATGGCTCACGAGATGGATAAAGGCGATTATCCTCACTACATGATAAAGGAAATTTTTGAACAAACTCATACTATTCACGAAGCGATGCGTGGTCGTCTTTCGTTGGAAGAAGCTACAGCCAAGCTTGGCGGCCTTGAAATGTCGAATGCAGAATTGCGTGGTGTTGAGCGTATTGTGTTGACCGGCTGTGGAACAGCCATGCATGCGGCGATGGTGGGAGAGTATTTGCTTGAATCGCTTGCGCAACTTCCAACCGAGTGTGAATTTGCAAGTGAATTCCGCTATCGTAATCTTCCGATGACAAAAGACACATTGGTGTTTGCTTTGAGCCAGAGTGGGGAAACCGCTGATACGCTTGCGGCCGTACGAGAGAGTCAACGCAAGGGTCACCGCACCTTGGGTATTTGTAATAATGTAGCAAGCACGATTGCTCGTGAAAGCAATGGTGGTGTTTACATGCACGCAGGTCCAGAAATTGGCGTTGCAGCGACAAAGAGTTTTACATCACAGGTAACTGTCTTGACTCTCATTGCGCTTTTGCTGGGACGTATTCGCCATCTTTCCAGTTCAGAAGGTACAAAAATTATTAGTGAGCTAGAGTTACTGCCAGCAAAAGTTGCCAAGACATTAGAGCTTCATCAAAAAGTTGAAGCTATTGCTCGTCGCTATGCCCAATCAAAAGTAATGCTCTTTATGGGGCGGCAATTTAATTATCCGATTGCTCTGGAAGGTGCATTAAAGCTGAAAGAAGTAAGTTATATTGCGGCAAGTGGTTATCCAAGTGCAGAGTTGAAACATGGCGTCATCGCACTCGTCAACGGAGACACTCCTTCTATTTTTATTGCGCCAAATGATGCGGTCTTTGCAAAAAATTTGAGCAGCATTGAAGAAGTTAAAGCACGTGGTGGTCCGGTTATTGCGATAGGCACCGAAGGCCATTCAATGGAGCTTGAAAAAATTTGTGACGATGTCATCACGATTCCTGCAGTGCCTGACTATTTAACGCCCCTTCTTTCGGTAATTCCTTTGCAACTATTCGCTTACTACACAGCTGTTGCGCTAGGCTGTGATGTGGATAAACCACGGAATTTGGCAAAAAGCGTAACTGTTGAATAAAAATAAAAAAAACTTCTATAAACCCTCAATAACAAACTTTGATGAATCTTTTCACTAACACACAATTTAAGAACCACGAGCAAGTCTCCTTTTTCCATTGCGAACAAACAGGCTTAAAAGCAATCATTGCGATTCACAACACTAACCTTGGTCCGGCCCTCGGTGGTTGTCGTATGTGGGCTTATCAAAATGATGACGAGGCCCTTTATGATGTTTTGCGTCTCTCCCAAGGAATGACCTACAAAGCTGCACTGGCAGGGCTTCCTCTAGGCGGTGGCAAATCAGTCATTATTGGCGATCCCAAAAAAGAGAAAACGCCAGCTATGATGCGAGCAATGGGACGTGCCGTGGAAAGTCTTGGTGGTCGTTATATCATTGCCGAAGATGTTGGAACATGCGTAGAGGATATGAACGAAATGAGCTCGATCTGTCATTACGTCACTGGTGCACTCAAAAACAATGAAGGATCAGGAGACCCTTCACCGGTAACAGCTTATGGAGTTTTTGTCGGTATCAAGGCTGCCGTAAAATCTCGTCTTCAAAAAGAAAACTTACAAGGTCTTTCCGTCGCACTACAAGGCCTTGGTAACGTCGGCTATCATCTTGCAAAACTGCTTCATGAAGAGGGTGTAAAATTGTATGTAACCGATATTGATGAAAATAAAATTTCTAAAGCGGTTAAAGAATTAGGAGCAATAGCTGTTCCCTTCCATGATATCTACGATGTCGAGGCTGATATTTTTGCACCATGTGCATTGGGCGCTATCATCAATGATGAAACAATTCCACGCTTAAAATTTCCGATCATTGCTGGAGCCTCTAATAATCAACTTGCCGAGCCTCGTCATGGTGACATGCTCGCAGAGCGAGGCATCCTTTATGCGCCTGATTATGCTATCAACACAGGTGGTTTGATCAGCGTCTATTCAGACTACGCATTGCGGAACGGCATCGATTTTGGTCGGGAAAAAGTTTTTAGCCATACCGAAAAAATTGGTAAGACACTCGAGATGATTTTTGCAGAGGCTAAGAGCCAGGGGATTTCTACGGCGGTAATGGCTGATAGGCTTGCGGAGAGGATTTTCTTAAAATAAGAAGCAAGAGGGATAAAAAAGAAGAAGATTCGCCCGAATATTTCATAGCAGTTTATCGCAAAGCGCCGCTTGTAATCAATCCACTCGGCTCTAACTCTATAGTGGCTGCAAGAGAATGTAATTAATCAAAACTTAGCCAACGGAAATATTTCTACCATCACTAAGCGAGTAAAAAAAATTATGCTGCAAACAAAAGAATCTCTTAACAATGAAGTTACCTTTGAAATAGCTGACGTAGCCTTTGGCGGACGTGGTGTTGGGCGCGTTGATAACATGGCTTGTTTCGTTAAAGGAGTCATCGAAGGTGAGCAAGTCAAGAGTGTTGTGCGGCGCCGTAAGGCTCGTTTTATGGAGGCTGATTTATTGGATGTTCTCAGGCCATCAACTCATCGCCTGGAAGCACCATGTCCTTATTTTTTAAAATGTGGTGGCTGTGCTTATCAGCATATCGACTACACCCATCAATTGAAAATTAAAGAGAAGCAACTCCGCGAGGCCTTACGCCGTATTGCAGGGATTCAAGAACCTCCGGTCAAAACGATGATTCCATCGCCTAAACCGTTCCATTATCGCAATCGCATCACCGTACATGTGAAAGATGGTGTATCTGGATTTTTTGTAGAAAAAGGTCACGATATTGTGGAGATCAAAAAATGTTTACTTGCCTCTGAGGAAGTCAATGAGGGCTTGAAAAGTCTAAAATCAAAACATCCCCATGACGGTGATTATTTAATTGGCGAAAAAGAACGCTATGGAGGATTTCGTCAAGTCAACAATGATGTCGCGGAGATTTTGCTCCAAGAAGTGATGGCTAGCGCTGGTAGTGGCAGCCTGCTTATTGATGCTTACTGCGGCGCTGGATTTTTTTCACATGCTTTGCGAGGTTCTTTTGGTCAGGTAATTGGGATTGAGCGATCCCATGGATCGATTGCCCTTGCTCGGCAAGAGGCACAAGAAAATGAAACGTTTTTTGAGGGTGGGGTTGAGGAATTTATTCACGATGCACTCTCATCTACGCACTCATTAGAAACGGTCTTGATTTTAGATCCTCCCTCAGAAGGCCTTTCGGAGCTCGTTGTAGCCGCTATCTTGAGCAAACCGCCAGGCAAAATCATTTATGTTTCGTGTGATCCCTCAACACTCGCACGCGATGTGAAGAAGCTTTCAAGTTACTACCAACTCAATGCATCAACACCAGTCGATATGTTTCCACAGACGGCAGAGATTGAGTCTATAAATGTGTTGGAGTTCAAAAAGTGATCTGTACTCGTCACGAATGAAGATTTAGTTTTTTACTTGTTCTTATTGTTTATTGCCATTTGAAAAAAGTATCCTCTTTTCGATTTTGTTAATACTCGAGCCATGACCCCTAATTTACTTTTTGTATTTTTTTTGTTCCTCCAGTCGACTATTGCGACTGTCGCCATTAGCGCAAGCTCTTCGCAACAGGTAACAGCAGCTCAATACTCTGATTTTTTGAATCATGTCCCCTATGCCGATCGCTATTATCATCAAGCGTTAGGTACGGATCCTCGTGTGGCCTGCATCGCGCGTATTAATACGTCAGAACGCTTTTTCTATCAAGTGATTGCAGGGCGTGAAGAGGATCCTGTCTATTGCGTTACTAAATTAGCAAAAGAGGCCTACGCGGCTTTTACAGGAGTAAAAAGAGAGATGGATGAGGTAGAGGATGGTGAGGACCTCTTCATCGCCTCCAATCAAGTCGATTTTAAGATTAAGAGCGGCGAGACAGGTCCGCTCAACCTAACACTCGACTCTGGAAGCCAATATGCCTACTCACAATGGTCGGAAGGAGAAAAAATTGCCTTTTGGTCTCTATTAGCCTTAGCCGCAGGAGCAGCTGGTGAACATGTCAGAGGTAGGATGGTTGACTCAAGTCGTCAGAGTGAATCTTCTCTCCTTTCAGCAGAAGGCCGAGAACAACGTAACTTAAAATATAAAGCTGAGGAGTATGAAATAGTGGTGAATCGCTTACAAGAGGAGACGAAGGAAGAAGAAAAAGAACTTCGAATTCGCATTAAGCAAGGAGGTCTCAAAGGAGCAGAACATAAAGCCACTCTTTTAGAAAACCAGGCTGAGATGGACCGGTTGAGACGAGAGATAGAGGAACATAAACAAACAGCAGAACAGCATGGAAAAAATGTTGCGAGCAAAACTTCACAAAAAGAGGCTGAAGGCAGTGCGCGAATAGAACGGTTTTTTGCCCAGCATAGAGCAACAGAAAAGTTTATTAATATCATCAGTCAATCTCAAAGAATCCGACGCTCATTAGAAGAAAAGATTCTAGCAGGTTATCGGTCTTGGTTTGAGGTGATAAAAATTGTTGCTGAAGAATCTTGGTTCTCTGATGCTGAAAAGGTAGTCACACAAAGAAAAAGTGCCCAAGGAGAAAGCAAAAGAGACTCAAAAGAAAAAAGCAAAAAAGGAGACTTGTCTTCTTTTCAATATCCTCAACTTGAAGAACTTGATGTAATTATTACTAATATTAATGAAGCTCTTAATGAACTTCATGATGAACATCTAGCTAAGGTGGTATTGCCTCAAGAGGCTTGGAAGAGAAAAAAGATAGCTCATGATCTTTTTGGTCAGCCTAAGGGAAAAGAACAAGATCTCGACGAGGATATTGCTGATCTTATGGATGACTTAAAGGAACCAAAAAATGTTGAGTGGAACAATTTTGTCCAATCTGCAAAGCGTATTTTCAAGAATGATAAAAAACAGAGAGAAGAAGATGTAGCCGCAGCAGAAAAAGAAGTAAAAAAAGAGGAACGCGATGTGAAAGAAGCAGAGAAAAGAGCAAATGAAGGCTTGGTAGCTCATCTCCTTTATGACAGCGAGGTTAAACAAGAAAAACAAGAATTAGAAGCAGCCAAGAAGCATTTACAAGAAGAAACAGAAGAGCTCAGTCGTTTGACTCAAATTGAGACAGGTGCTGGGCAAAGGCATGAAGCGTTACGACCATTTTTTGAACGTGAACTAGAAGAGCTCTCAGCATCATGGGAAATCCTTCATCGTGCTGAAGAGAATTTTATCGCGGGTGATTTTATGGTGAACGTTTTCCAAGAAGATTCGGGAGAGCTGAGAGAGCTTCATGCACAGGTGCTTTTTAAATTAAGTGGCTTGCTACATCAAGCGCGAGAGCAAGCCGGCAGTTCATTGGCAAATTTTAGAGAAAAGAAAAATTTGATAGAAAAAAAACTGGATCATACATCATCCAGGGAAGTACCTAAAAGCAAGGAGCTAGATACTCAAGAAGATGAAAAAATCAGTGCTGGTAGCGTAATAGGTGAAACAGCTCAAGATCTTCTTAATCAGGCAAAAAAGGAAACTGAGATCATCTTGAAAGAACGTGCAGACGAGGAAAAATTAAAACAAGCTCGTGAACAACTTCAAGATATCTTCAATGGATTAGGAGGAGCGTTAGACCTCCCGACTTCCGCGCTTTCTGAAGGTTAAAATTCATAAAGTTTTGATTTTTAGGTCTCTAAAAAAGCTAGGCACTACGTTAATTTGTGGTCAGGTCAAAAAACGGGGTCAAAAAATAAGAGCGAAATTACAGCCTTCTCACGAAAGAGCTTTCAAGTTGAGGCAAGGATTAGCTCTACAAAAAAAGTAGAAAATATGCTGTAGCTCGTTAAATAGAATCTGCTTTTTCAATTAATAATGCAGTCACCTACTTCCTCTGCCTCTGCCAACGCTGCCTGAGCAGCCTTAACAGATTCTTCTGCTTCGTGAAGCTCTCGATCTTTGATCGGATCCATTAATGCTCGAATGCTCGCCCAGGCAGAAAGAAGAGCCTCATTTTCTACATTGTTAGAAATCACAATCGGCACAGTTGCAGCCTTCGCTCGCGCTGCAAGACGAGCTGCTTCAGTGGCTGTTGCGATATCAGCAAGAAGCTGGGGTATATTTTTTGGAGACGGATAAGAATGCCGATGGGATAAATGATCTTGCCACTGATAACCAAGTCCACTTTTAAAATTGCTGCTTTCATTAACAGTAGCATGAGCAGCAGCATGAGTTTTAAAAACTGGATCAACAATAGAGGCAGCAGCATGCTTAGCAGAAGCTGCTACCTGCTCACGAGCTCTATTAATATGAGCAGCTACGGTTGCTGATTGCAGCGCTTCTTCTCCAGCATCTCCATTTATTACAGACTCAATGACTTTTAATGTTTTTTCCATTTCATCTCTTACCCTTTTTGTAGAAATAGTAGGATTATAAAAACTATCTTTACCATAGCTCCTGCTCCTCTCAGCAGCCTCCGCTGCATCAGCTCTAGCATTGGCCGCAATGACAGAATCCATAATGCTAGTAACATTAGCCTTATCGGTCACATGATCATTTGCATCTTTCATCATCTGCAACGCTTCTCTTCCAACATCTCCATGAAATTTAAGCATAGTAAACTCAATGATTCTTAACATTTCATCTTGTGCTACTGTTCTAGCATTTTTAAGAGCCGTGAGATCAACAGGCTCTTCCATACGGCCAACAACGTCCTTTAGTGCTTTGCTAAGAGATGTCCAGTTGTAAAATTCGTATTTCTGACCAGCAATAGCCTTATTAGCAACCTCAGCAGAAGCAGTAGCCTTGGTCAGAGCATCCTTACAAGCCTTAATGAAAAGATTAACTTTAGGCGAGAGAGTGCTTGTGAGTGTTACAGCTGGTTGTTGTTGATCGCGACCATAAGCATACGAATGTTGCCGCCTCTGATTCTGATCATACGCTTGTTTATTCAAAGTGGCAGCATTTGCTGCTTCATGAGCAGCTTTGGCTCCCTCAAGATCAAAAGGTGCCGTGGTCATGATCTTTCTACCAAGATCATAAAAAGAGAGCGCAATATCTTCCCAGGCATTTGCTGTTTTTAAAGCATCCGCCTCAGCACGTGTTGTCTTTACTAATTCACTCGCTCTAGCTTCATCAGCACGAGCCTTACGAAGCCTCAATTGAGCATTCTCAAACTCACTAGAATATCTAGCAATAGCAGCTTCTGCAGCTCTCATTTGATCATTATAATTAACCTTACGAATACTCTCCTCGGCAGCACGAATGTTATGAGTTAATCGACCAATGGAAGCTTCAACTTCACGAACCTTGCGTTTGAATTCGAGAGCACGGGCGCGAGCAGATTCAGCTTTTTTCTGATCTGCATGCTTTTTATCAGGGTTTATTTTACGAGCAGCACCAGCATCATAACCAATAGCTTCTTCTTCAGCAGCAGAAGCTGCCTCGGTATGTGTTGCAATAAGAGCTGGGGCTTGAGCTGCTTGAGCTCTATATTTTTCAATTTGTGATAGAGCTTCTCTCCGTTGATTATTAAGAATACTTAAGCGCTGTCTCTCTTTCTCAAGCTGTGCAGCAGCTTGCTGAGCAGCACTATCTGCTTCATTCACACGATCATGGAGGATAGAAAAATCATCGCTAGCGGCCTTAGCTTTAATTTCTGCACCACTCAAAGCCTCATTAACACGAGCTGCGATTGCGCGTGCTTCCTCAAGATGAGCACGGCAAGTATCTATGTCAGTTTTAGCAGCTCCAGCAATAGTGTGAGGAACAAGAGAAGCAACACGGACAATCATGCGGTCATCTTTAGTAACTTCTTCTATGTGACGATCCATCTCCTCTTGGAGATCTTGATCAGCTCTTTCATACCGAGTAGCTGCCGCATCCCATACACTCCATTCAGCTCTTTTATCAGCAAGCATTCGTTGAGCAGACTGAAGAGATTCATGATTTCTTCTAATTTCTCGAGTCTTCAATTTTTCTATTACAGTCCTACTCACTACAACGGCCTGTTGATCAGGAGGAACTTCTCCATCCATCATCAGCTGACTGCTAAAGCCAGCCAACGCAAAAGCAGTAGCTACAACAGCGACTCTGCTTACATCTTCGATGTAAGAGTTGAAGTTTGAAGTTGAAGCGGGGGCAACTGTAGCAAGCGTTAATATTGACGTTGATGTTTCATTGAGCGCAAAGCTCCTCTGGCTGGACTTCAATAAACCATCACCATTTTCTTCGTTACTAACTAACGCTCCATTCTGACACCAATCAGAATATTTTTTCTCATCAAAAGAATTCACATACATCACCGGAAAATTTCCTCGTCCCACGATCACTTGATAAAAATAGTTGCCAGGCTTCCCAAAACGCAGAATACAAGCAGCTTCCGAGTCGGTTCCCATTTTTTCATCGTAAAGATGATCAGAATCACTCGCCGCAACATGATTTAAAAAATCGCAATACTCTGCTATCGTCACTTGTCGCTCGCTCGCCGGCACAGGCACGTTCGTCATCGGGCTTTGCCTATAGTCGCCCCATGGTACAGCAGCCCCTGCTTGTGCCTGCGCGTACGAGCGCAAAAGAAAGCTAACGCTAAAACAGATGATGACAAAGAATGATTGACGAGGTTTTTTCATGGCTTTTTTTGGGAAGGAAGAATGTTTAGAATTTCCCTAGTTTTTGACCGGTCATTTTCCTACTTATTTTCTTTTTTGAGCAAGAAGAAAATAAAACCTCGTCATCGACTTCCAGTAGCAAAAAAGATAGGCCCAACTTTCATTATGTCTTCTTCTCACTCACCACTCAGTCGTTTATTTGTTTTTATCATGGCTGGTGGAAGCGGCGAACGCTTTTGGCCAATGAGCCACACAAGTTCGCCAAAACATTTACTCTGCTTGCTAGGAGAGACAACGCTTCTCGAACAGACCGTTCGGTGGTTTGAACAGAGTGTGCATGGGAACAAATTTTTATTTTAACCAACATCGCTCAAGTCGAAGTGACAAAAGCAGCCCTTCCTTTTTTATACAAGGATAATATCAACTACGCTGCTTGCTCTATTCCCTTTGTATTGAAGCGGGCACCTCCTTATAAAATCTTTCCAACGCTTTCCTGTTTCCAAAAATTGAGTGAAAAATATTAATTGGCCTTCTCGTGTCACCGGTGCGTCCAAATTAGCCTCAGCATAATCCTAAAAACGGCAATGGCTCGTTGTAAATTAGCGCAATATGCTCAGCCTCAAAATGATTTTTCAATCGGCTCACGAACCTTCCAGGTATGCTTCGCCATTTTAAAAATCATTTTTAGACCAAGCCTTTACGCTAATTTATTAACTCCCATCACCGTTTTTAGGATAATATCTGCCTCCCGGAGTGTCCACAGGTCAACAATCTCCGTTTTTAAGCGCCAGTTTTTTCTCACCAACAGGGTGAGTGTAATTGATGGCTTTTTCTAAGTGCATTGCCTATTGTATCAAATAGTTGTAGCTATTTCACAGACTTTCTAATCACGCTTTTAGGTGATGTGTGTAATGATGAGCCCGTTGGGTATGCCTCACCGTTGCGCTGCGTACCGCCCGCCTACTACCACGTCATGGAATTGCTGCAGAGCGTTGGAGAGGGAATCAGCTTTGTTTAAAAACTTCTCGTAGTGGACGTTTGCG
>JBIRBD010000106.1:0-6791 GCA_044326465.1 Chthoniobacterales bacterium | reverse complement strand
TGCAACCGCTGGTTTCTTTATCCAGTCGATGGACTATGCCAGGACGGTAGGTCTCTGAGCCAGAAGAGAGATTTTCTTTATTCCGATAAAGCAAGGCATTGACAAGCGTTCCCTGTTCATGATCAGGGCCAACATGCACTACCATACCTGCAGGCTTGTCAATGATGAGTAAATCATCATCTTCATAAAGAACGGTAAGAGGAATCTCCTCTGCAAATGCCCGTGCCATCGGTTTCTCTGGCTGTTCTTCAATAAGAAAATGATCTCCTGCACGAACTTCATAGCGGCAACGCAGGCTGTCTCCTTGTAAGGTGACATGACCTTCTTTAATTAAGGCTTGAACGCGGGAACTAGAATAATTGGGTAAGAGGCTGACCAAAAAAAGATCGAGACGTTCGCAGTTATCTTCTTCTTCAGCGATAATTTCTCGAGTGGTATTCATTATTTGTAGAGGCATGGAGCCCTGTACTATGGACTACAGGAGAGGTCAGTTCAAGAAGTCTGTTGACAGATGAGTCTGTTATTTATAGGATCCCACTCCACTATTTTTTTATGGCAACTCAAGTTATCCTTACGGAAGCAATTCCATCACTCGGAGCAGAAGCTGATATAGTCAAGGTTCGTTCCGGCTACGCTCGTAATTTTTTAATTCCTTATGGTAAAGCTCTCGAGCTTACTAAAGCTGCTTTACAAAAAATTAATCATCTCAAAGCAAAGCGTGCAGAGCGGGAAGCTCGTGAGCTGAATGAAGCGGATGCTCTCGCAGCGAAGATCAATAAACTTCGTTTGAATATTAAGCTCGATACCGGTCTTGTTGGGAAAACTTTTGGATCTGTAACAGCTCACGATTTGATCAAGCTTGTTGAAGCAGAACTCAAAGACATTGTTATTCCTCGTCACGCTATTGTTTTGGACCGTCCTATCAAGGAGAGTGGAGAGAAAACAATTCCTGTGCGTCTTCATCCAGATGTTACTGCAACACTTCGCTTTACGATTGCAGCAGCGCCAAAAGCTGAGCGTGCTGAATTTGTAGCTGGTGATGCAGATGATGCTAGTTAAACCTAAAAACGGCAATGGCTCGTTATAATTCGTAACGAGTAGAGCTAATTTTAGCTAGCGAATCTGCTAAGGAATCTCTAGCGCAGCATTAATTTGCTTTATGGTTTCAAGTCCCCAAGGCAAAAAAGGTTATCCTGTTGCACCTAAAAAAGCATCGTCTGGAAAATCCGAAAGCCCCGATAATAAATTCGTTGCTAAGAAGCTATTGCCCGATGCCCATCGCGCCCTGCCAGCAAGTCCTGATGCCGAGATGGGCGTCCTTTGCTCTATTTTGCTCGCTCCGCGCGAGACCTTGACGCTCTGTATCGAAAAAATTGATGAACATCATTTTCATCAGCCCGCGCACGCGACCATTTATGTCGTCCTTGTGGATCTTTGGAAAGAGTCTAAACCAATAGATCTTGTCACCGTCACGCAGGCTCTTGCTGATCGTAACTTGCTCGATTTAGTGGGTGGAGCAACAACGCTTGCGAACTTAATACAATTTATTCCGACAGCAACGAATGCTGAATATTATCTCGATATCATGCGGGAGAAATTCCTCCTTCGCAGCATGATTACTGTCTGTACAGGCTCCGCGGCACGTTGCTATGAGGAACAAGGGGATGTTAAAAATCTCGTGGATGATATCGAGAGCCAGATTTTTAAAATCAGTGAATCGCGTGTCCAGGGAATATTGCCAGAAATTAAAGAACAAGTTTTGTTAGCAATTGATGCCATTGAGGGCATGCACAAAAACAAAGGGGCTTTGACAGGGCTTTCGACCGGTTTTCCTCTCCTCGATCAGATGACCGATGGAATGCATGAGAGCGAGATGATTGTCATTGCCGCTCGTCCTTCTATGGGAAAAACAGCAATTGCTATGAATATTGCGGAGCATGTTGCTGTCGATCAAAACGCTTCCGTCGGTATTTTTAGTTTGGAAATGAGTTCCCAACAGCTTGTGCAACGTATGCTCTGTTCGCGAGCGAAGGTTGATTTAAAAAAAGTGCGCGATGGTTTCATGGGAAACAAAGATATGAAAAATCTTTCGAGAGCTGCGGACTCTTTGTCCAAGAGTAAAATCTATATTGATGACACTGCTGGTCTCAGTATTTTGGAATTACGTGCTAAAGCTCGGCGCCTAAAAGATCGTCATGATCTAAAACTCATCGTCATTGATTATCTTCAATTGCTCCGTTCGACATCCCGCCGAGGACAAGATAATCGTCAGATCGAAATTGCAGAAATCTCAGCTGGTATTAAAGCGCTTGCTAAAGAGCTTGCAATTCCAGTGATTGTTTTGGCACAGCTCAATCGTGAGTCTGAAAAGCGTAGCGATGGCAAACCTCGTATTTCGGACCTTCGTGAGTCAGGCTCTATTGAACAAGATGCTGATGTCGTCGGCTTGCTTTATCGTTCGGCTTATTTTGAGAAAGATGATGCGGTGCGGAGTGAAAAAGAAGGAGAAGCTGAACTTATCATTGCAAAACAACGTAACGGTCCTACCGGAGAAATTCCATTAACGTTTCTCAAAGAATACACACGATTTGAGACGCGTGATTATAGGCATGAAGAATCAGAGTAAGGTAGAGTCCAAAAATCGTTCGCTTATAAATGAGCTAAATTAACGTTTTTCATAAAATCCCTATCTTATAAGTTGAGCTTGGATAAAAAATATTCTTTTAAAATTTGACCTTCGTCGGAAAGCTCAAAGTTGTACCATTCGCGCATGCGAATGGTAGTTTTATTGACGCTAGCGCCAATTTAAGCCAAAATTGAAGCCTCAATCTTTTATACGATTTACAGGTGAGTTTCTAGTAGCTAATCAACTAGAAAAAATAAAAGAGAAGTGTTAATTAATGTTAACAATTCAGTATAGTCGCAATTAAATAAACCAATGCAGTAAACCAATGCAGTAAACCAATGCAGTAACATCAAAACCAAAAAACCAAAAAGCCAAAAAACTAATAAACCAATAATAAACCATGAAAAATAAACATCCTAAGAGATTTTTTAAAATCTTTTCATCCTCTCTTGCCATTACGGCACTGGCCTCTTTGAGTTTAGCTCATTCTTTAAGGGCCCATGAATCATCATCTTCCGATCAAATTAGCATTCCCTTGGCTCCTGTTGGCGATTTCGACAATGAGCCTGATGTTAATGGACTCGGTTCTGTTTCTGGTATTTTCTATATCGGACAAACAGATATAACCGCACATCAGTATTGTGCTTTTCTCAATGCCGTTGCTGCAGAGGATACGTATGGGCTCTATGATCTACGCATGGGAGAACTTTCAGTGGGTATTCCAGCGCTCATCAGTCGTCATGGAACCCCTGGTCATTATACTTATGTTGTTATCGGAGATAGGGGCAATTACCCTATTATCTATGTCAACTACTTTAATGCCCAACGTTTTTGTAACTGGCTAAGTAACGGTCAGCCATCTGGTTACCAAGTACCTGGAACAACAGAAACAGGCAGCTATTCCATGAATAATCAAACACTTGTCCCTGCTAGCACTGGAGCAATCTGGCGCCTTCCAACAGAAGATGAGTGGTATAAGGTTGCTTATTACAAAGGAGGCTCTGCAGATGCAGGATATTGGAAATATCCAACTCAAAGCGATACAGCTCCTAACATCGATCCTAATGGCAATAATGATGCTAATTATGGTCAATGGAATGGTAAATGGGCACTCTCTCCTGTAGGCAGCTTTGTCAATAGTCCCGGAGCTTATGGAACATTTGACATGGGAGGTGATGTCAGTCAATGGATTGAGAGTGAGGCTGATGGCTCCTCCTCAAAAGTTGTCATCCGTGGTGGTGATTGGCATTATGGAAGTGGAATTTATGGCCGGTATCCTGCTAATGAACTTCTTTCCAGTTATTCTGATGCAAGGTATCCTGATTTTAAGAGTGATGCGATTGGATTTCGTGTTGTAGGACCAGACCCTAGTGCAGCACCAAGTAGCACAGCATCTACTGGAACAGAGAGTAGTGAAGTTCCATCAGTAGATGCATCCATATGGGATAGCTACGTACCAGATATCAGTGATCATGTTAGTCTTAACAATCTAACACCTGATGAGCAGATTGCTGCCACAGCAGTTGGTAGCGTTGCTGCTGTCGCTGGAGCTGTTTATGGAGCAGCTGCTTATGCTGGAGTTGCTTTACTTGACGCACCTGCTGCTTGTTGGACCGCTCTTAGTACTGGAGCGAGCAGTGCTTATACGGCTACAATAGATGCTTTCACCACTTGTTGGGATGGTATGACAAGTCGCTTGGCAGCTATTAGAGGTGTTACGACTCAGTCAGTAGCAACTGCTGAATCTGGTGCTGAATCTGGTGCTGAAGCAGTTATGGTAGAAACACGAGCCGTTAACACCAAAGATGCATTTATAAAGAATCCTGACTATAACCCAACTTCTTGGTTTAATAAAGGTCCAGAATTTATAAAGAATCCTCACTACATACAAGAACAAACTATTTAAGATATGTTACTTACAAGTTTCTATTGATGTAGTAAATAAAACAACATTAACTTAAACAAGCAGAGCATCGCTTTCTAGGGAAAGAGGTGCTCTGTTTTTTTATGCCTAAATAACTATCCAGTTATGATCAGTCTCTTTATCGTCTTTCGGCAAGATGGGTGATTCATTAGGATGCCTGTCTATTTCATCAGGTGGTAAAGGTAAACCATTCCTCTCCTCTATGCTGTATATGTATGCCCAAATCTCTAATTCGTCAGCATCTTCCAGTAACTCCAATTCATTTTCTTCGTTCAGTGAGATGAATTTTAAAATTTCTTCATCACTTATCCACTCTTTCCCTGGCCTAAAGTTTTCTTTGGGAAGGAGATCTCGAAGTTCTATCTCTTCAATATCATAGGAGTGAGGATATTCTGAGAAAATCTTTTTATATCGTGTCCCCTTGGGAACAAGCACTTCATTTATAAAAATTTTATTACCAGCAGATAATTCATTTTTAAACCAGAGGAGAGTCGTAGGTTCTTTTGTTAAAAGACGGACTCCTATTGGTTGATCAGTATAGAAATGGTAGTAAAATTGATCTTCTGCCTGAGTCATGATATCGGGCTCTTTTTTTAACGCTTCTTCGGGAAAAATAGGTAAGAAGGAATTGTTATTAGAGGTCATCCAAGGCCTTTTATGAGCCATGGTTTCGACGGCGTCAGCATAAGCGGTATCTAGGTTTTTCATCGTTTCTTGATACTCGAGCTCTTTTTCCTTCAGCTGGGTGGATGTAGTCGCTAGTACATCACGATTGCGAGTCCATTTTATGGAGTAGCGAAGAAATTTTGGAAAACAAAACTCAATGGGATGTGGCTCCGTTAATAAACTATCAGTCTGTATAAGTGAAGAGGGGGAGGTCATTACAGTTAAAATCTGGCGACCAGCGCCATCCACGCAGGAGTTATAGGCCATTGATGCAGCCAACTTCAGTAAACTATCGCTTATCTGAGGAGCAATAAAAGGGAGTACCTCAGTACCATGTAAGACTAAAGCAGCAGGTGGATAGGCGGTTACTATGCCAAATTTTACCACGTGCCAACTAGCAAACGAAGTGAGGTAAGAAATAATTGAGGGGGCAATCGATTCTTCTGTTTTTCTTTGGGTTAACTCAATACTTTCTGCTTGATCTTTTGCCTGAAGATAAGTCGTTTGTCTCTCTTCATTCATTAAATAAGCATTTTGAAGATTCTCATGGTTAGGTTCAACCACTATAAATTCTTCCTTAGGTACATCTGCAGAAATAAGAGGAGTTTTAAAAACTGGCTGGTTGCGATTTTGGAAAAATTTATATCCTAGAGCAGCAACTGCCACTGCTCCTACAACCTCTGCACTATTCCATGATGTCCATCTACTATTAGAGGCATCAGAACTTTTTCCTAACGATAAAAGATTTAAACGTCGTGCCAGATCTGTCGTTAGATTAATAGTGTTGCAAGCAAGAGAATTGGTTTTCTCCGGCTGGCTATTTTGAGACCAGTTGCAATAACAAAGAGCGTCAAAATCAGTAATATAGCTGATAGGGAAATTTTCTCGTCCTGCAACGACTCTATAATAATAGTTTTCAGGTTGACCTTCACGTGTAATGCAGGCAGTAGAGGGATCGGAAGCCATCCTCTCATTATAAAGATAATGAGAATCTGCTGAAGCCCTAGCATTAAGAAAGAGACAATACTCAGCTGCTGTTATCAGAGAAACAGTAGTAGGCGGGGTGTTCGCTATTTTTGAAGCGCCATCAGCAGATGCTCCTCTGCCGAGGAGGCTTTGCCCAAAAAGAGCATTGCAACTAAGTAATGTTGCAAGTCCAATGGCAACGAAGCCAAATTTAAAACTCGTTGTGAAACTATTCATGCTGTCAAGCGGCTAAATTGTTTCTAACGTTGGAGGCCTGTTAGGGGGCAACAGTACCATCAATGACAGCCTCCTGCCTAATGTTTTTTGTAATTGCTCGTCTTCTTCGTTAGAAGGAGATGAGCAATTACTGTTTTTTTAATCCGTACAGCACTCCGAAATGCCGGAACATTCTAGCTTTTGTAGAATCTTTAATTCGAAAATTTCATGCTATTCTTTTCCGATGTCCTGGGAACCTTCATGACCTAAAACGGCAATGGATCGTGGCAAATTAACGCAATATTCTCAGTCTAAAAATCATTTTTAGACTGAGTCTTTACGCTAATTTATGAACTCCCATCACCGTTTTTAGGATGAATAGAGGATGGAGCT
>JBIRBD010000054.1:0-11847 GCA_044326465.1 Chthoniobacterales bacterium | reverse complement strand
TGCTTGTCTACCGCTACTTTAGATCTTAGCTTCTCTTACTAAATTTCACCGATACCTCGAGGTAAACACATGCCTAGCTTTTTGTTCTCATCTGTTGCACTTCACTTTTGAAACGGCGGCCTAAAAACGGTGATAGGAGTTAATAAATTAGTGTAAAGGCTTGGTCTAAAAATGATTTTTATAAGCCTCTTAGGGCAATGCTTCTTTTTTAGCAGCTAAGAAAAAAATTATTTCTTTACTATCAACCGAGAACCAACAACCAACAACCATTGCTTATCTCCAGAAGGAGATGAGCTATTACGTAGAGTCGATATACAGAGGGTCAGGCTATAAAAAACGAAAAATCACAAAAGCTCTGCCCCCTTTTTTGACCCTTTTTGCCCCCTTTTCATTTCGCTTTTGCTAAATTTTTCTTCGTTGCTTTTGTTAACGGAGCAACAGTGAAAAGCAGCTCTTCTTTTTCTTTATTTCGTGTTACGTTGACATGATCTCCTTTTTTGATCGTGCCGCGTAAAATTTCTTCGGCCATCGGATTTTCCAAAAAGCGCTCCACAGCTCGGCGCATCGGCCGTGCACCGTAGGTCTCGTCATATCCTTTTTCGATGAGCAGCTCATGAGAGGCGACGTCGAGTGAAACATGAATTTCTTTGTTTTTGATCCGCTCCAAAACTTTTGCAACTTCAAGATCGATGATTTTTGCAAGCATTGGCTTGCTAAGTGATTGAAAAACAATGATATCATCGAGACGGTTCAAAAATTCTGGCTTAAAGACCCTCTTTGTCTCTTCCATTATTTTCTCACGCATCACGTCATGATTACCATCGAGTGTTGGCGCCCCAAATCCAAGCGTCGTCTGCTTCTTGATCAACTCAGCACCGACATTTGACGTCATGATGATAATCGTATTTCTAAAATCAATTTTGCGACCGAGGCTGTCAGTAACTTTTCCTTCCTCCAGAATTTGCAACATCAGGTGCATCACATCAGGATGCGCTTTTTCAATTTCATCAAAAAGCACCACGGAATAAGGCTTGCGCCGTACAGCTTCGGAAAGTTGACCTCCTTCGTCATGACCAACATAGCCAGGCGGTGAGCCAATAAGACGCGAGGAGGTAAATTTTTCCATGTACTCCGACATGTCGATTTGAATGAGTGCGTCAGAATCACCAAACATAAATTCAGCAAGCGTACGCGCCAAAAATGTTTTTCCAACGCCTGTTGGACCAAGAAAAACAAAGGAGCCAATCGGGCGACGAGGATCTTTTAAATCAGCTCGCGAGCGACGCAATGCCTTGCTAATGGTGACAACGGCTTCATCTTGGCCAATCACCTTGGCTTTAATTTCTTCTTCCATTGCTAACAATCTCTGCGTCTCTTTTTGTTCCATTCGTTGTAATGGAACGCCGCTCATTTTGGCCACGACATGCATAATGTCATCTTCCGTAACAAGCACTTCTTGCTCGCTCCGTTCCTTGCGCCACGCCGAGATCGCAGCCTCAAGCTCATCTTTTGCAACCTTCTCTGCATCGCGCAGCGTGGCTGCTTTTTCAAAATTTTGCGCCTTAATAGCATCCTCTTTTTCAATGCGAAGAGCATCAATGCGTGCTTCAATTTCTTTAAAATTTTCAGGACGTTTCATCGCTGCGATACGTGCGCGTGCACCAGCCTCATCCATCGTATCAATTGCCTTGTCAGGAAGAAAACGTGCGGTCAAATACCGATCAGAAAGTTTTACAGCTGTCTCAATGGCGGCATCAGAAATCGATGCCTTGTGATGATTTTCGTATTTTGAACGTAGCCCTTTTAAAATCAAGACTGCTTCCTCTTTTGAGGGTTCTTCGACTTTTACTGTTTGAAAACGACGCTCGAGAGCAGAATCTTTTTCAATATATTTACGATATTCATTGAGAGTGGTCGCCCCGATACATTGCAACTCACCGCGACTCAATGCTGGCTTAATAATATTGGAAGCATCCATTGCTCCTTCTGCAGAGCCTGCTCCCACCATCGTATGAAGCTCATCGATAAAGAGAATGACGTTTTTGCTTTTGCGAACCTCATCCATTACGAGCTTAATGCGCTCTTCAAATTGACCCCGATATTTTGTACCAGCCACCATCTGTGCGAGGTCGAGTGAAATCACTTTCTTGCCCATAAGAATTTCAGGTACATTACCATGGACAATTTCTTGCGCGAGGCCTTCTGCAATCGCTGTTTTTCCAACGCCTGCTTCGCCAAGCAGGACAGGGTTATTTTTTGTGCGACGGCAGAGAATTTGAATAACGCGTGCAATTTCATCCACACGCCCTACTACCGGATCAAGCTCCTCTTTTTCAGCCATCTCCGTGAGATCACGTCCAAAAGCCTTGAGCGATGGCATCTTTCCTTGCCCCCCTGCTACTCCAACAGCAACAGGCTCACCCTCATTATCTTCAGAAAAATGAGGGTCGAGTTCTTTAAGAATTTCATTGCGCGTTCTCTCAATATCAACATTGAGAGCCGCTAAAACATTAGCTGCAATGCCCTCTCCTTCGCGTAGCAATCCGAGCAGCAGATGCTCGGTGCCAACATAAGAATGTTGCAATGCGTTTGCTTCCTTTCCCGCAAGCGCGAGAACTTTTTTCACGCGCGGCGTGTAAGGAATATTGCCAGCTGTTTTTGTATCAGAATCAGCTCCAACTTGTTTTTCGACTTCAGCGCGTACAGTCTCTAAATCAAGGCCCATTTTTTGAAGCACATTAACAGCGACCCCTTGCCCCAGCTTGATCAAACCAAGCAGCAGATGCTCGGTCCCAATATAATGATGATTAAAACGTTCGGCTTCTTTGCGAGCTAGCGCAAGGGCTTCTTGTGATCGTGGTGTGAAATTCATCATCTTTTTTAAAAGTTGAGGGGTTGAGACGTTGAGAGGTTGAGGGAATTAGAAATCGAGCGCAACTCAATCATTGGAAAAAGTTAGATATTTAAATGCTAAAAAGTTTATTTTAGAAGGCGGGCAAAAAATGTCGCCGTGGTTATACTAACACAAATATTCTTTTCCTCAAGCAACAGCTCAAGTGTATTTGCGCGTCTGAGCTTTATTAGCTGGTCCACGCGTCAAAACTCTAAATTTTTGAAAATTCATTAAAAGATCAACGATATAATCCAACCCATTATTCAATATCTGATATTGCAAAGCTTCCCTAGCTGTCTTTAAAAAATTAAAACCTACATCGCTAAGATCGAGTGCTCTTTGACTTTAACGTTGAGCTCCTATCTCTGCTGCTTGTTCGCAAACATTAGCGATTTGAATAGATTCATTAATGGCTGCTTGGTTAGGTTGATCCTGCAAAGCTTCCCTAGCTGCCTTATTAAAAGACAAACCTGCATTGTTAAGATAGCGTGCTCTTTGTTGTTGACCTTGAGCTTCTGCCTCTGCTGCTTGTTCGTAAGCATTAGCGCTTCCAGTAAATAAATTAATGGCTCTTTCGTTAGGTTGATCCTGCAAAGCTTCCCTAGCTGCCTCATTAAAAGACAAACCTGCATTGTTAAGATAGCGTGCACATTGTTGTTCACCTTGAGCTTCTGTCTCTGATGCTTGTTCGTAAGCATTAGCGCTTCCAGTAAATAAATTAATGGCTCTTTCGTTAGGTTGATCCTTCAAAGCTTCCCTAGCTGCCTCAAAAAAACTCAAACCTGCATTGTTAAGATAGCGTGCACATTGTTGTTCACCTTGAACAACTGTCTCTGCTGCTTGTTGGCAAGCATTAGCGCTTCCAATAAATAAACTAATGGTTCTTTCGTTAGGTTGATCCTCCAAAGCTTCCATAGCTGCCTCATGAAAAGACAAACCTGCATTGTTAAGATAGCGTGCACATTGTTGTTCACCTTGAGCTTCTGCCTCTGCTGCTTGTTCGTAAGCATTAGCGCTTCCAGTCAATAAATTAATGGCTCTTTTGTTAGGTTGATCCTGCAAAGTTTCCCTAGCTGCGCAACGAAAACTCCAACCTGCATTGTTAAGATAGCGTGCACTTTGTTGTTGACCTTGAGCTTCTATCTCTGCTGCTTGTTGGCAAGCCTCACTGCTTGCAGCCAGCAGCTCATAGATAGTCTTGTTTTTTTCTAATAAAACCTGGTCGACGGGAGGCAATTCTCCGAAAGGAGGATGGTTTAACAAAAACTCTGCGTAGCAAATACTCTGGTCCATTAGATAGCGTTGCACCGTAATAAGTTTATTGAGATTATTACGTTGATTTACTAAGCGATTATTATTCGGATCAGCATCAAGTGCTGTTTGTACGCTCGATAACTTCTCTTGATTTTCTATAATATGTCGACCAACCTGATCGAATTTTTCAGCAATTTTTTCAACTTTGTTAGGACTTGAGTTAATTCGATCAAGACAATAGAGATCATAAGCCAAATATGCTTCTTTGTGCACAGCCCTTCTTTCTGGACGGCCTCTCAAATGATCCACCAGTAAGGAATGGTACTCACTGGCATATTTTTTAAGCTTAATAAAGGCATCAAACACATCCTTTCGAAGAGAATGGGGTGACTGCAGAGAAAGTGCTTTTAACTCATTTTGATAAACCTTGGTTTGTTCAGTGAGAGAATTCATTTTTTCCAAACAAAAAGGATCTATTATCCCTATTGAAACTGGTTTGAGACCTCGTTGATCAGGCGCTTTAACCTCCCGTGTATTTCCCCCCTCGTTAGGAGTTTCTCCTTCTACTTCATGATAGGGATAAAAAACAGTAGATTCTGTAGAAGGATTACCTGGAGGAGTATTCATCTCCCTGTTATTTAAAAAATCACCCTCCATCATCCCTGGTGATAAAAAAAGGCCAGCAGCAATGAAAGAGAGAACTATTTTTTGATTTGTTGATAATTCTAAAAAGTTCTCATTTTGATTGTTGTGTAAAAAAGATAATGGTGAAAGCGGGTTGACTGCTAGCTTATGGGAAAAAAAGTTGCTTCTGTTAGAGGTTAGCGATCCATCATCAGCTGCGGTCATAAGAGGAAAGTCTGCTTGTTCTACCCAAGCAGCATAACGTTGCTGAGCAGTCTCATTGGCATAAGAGATGGGAAGGTTTTCTTTTCCTTGAATCACTAGGTAATTATATGTCCCTGAACTACCAATGCGTACAATAGAGGCAGCTGTGCTATCCGTTCCCATTTTTTCATTATAAAGATGCTCTGAATCAGTGGCTGCGACACTGTTTAAAAAATCACAATACTCTGTAGCTGTAACGAAAAAATCTGTCTCAAGAGAAGGGCTGGCTATAGCAGCTGACTGAGCAAGAGAGGCTCCCTGCACAATAATATGAATAAAGAAGAAGAAGCTGAAAATAAGAGAATTTCTAGGGGATGTCATTGTTAGCGTTTAGCTGTTACTAAAAACAGTAGAGGGGGGTAAAAAAACTTATGTAGAGCATATCAAGATGATTAAAGATGACAATTTTTCTCTAAAAAACAGAAAATTTAGAGGTCAGGGCTGGCACTAAGTTAAGAGGCTTTTGGGATTGATCATTGCAAAAAAGAGAAACTTAATAGTGCTGCAAACAAAATCACGTCCACTTCAGAACCTCTTCTAGCGTGGTGATCCCTTCCAAAGCAGCCTGCAATCCATGTTCGCGCAATGTTTTCATTCCAAGCTCCCGCGCTTTTTCTCGAATAACAGCATGGGATGCACGCTCGTGAATTAATGTTCTGAGTAAATCGCTGATAATAAGCAGCTCAAAAAGCCCCATTCTGCCTCGATAGCCAGTTTGATGGCAGACATCACAACCTTGCCCTCGATAAAAAGTTTTCTTTTCTTCTTCAGAATCAATCGCTTGAAGAAAAACTTCCTCTGGCTGATAGGGAACGCGACACTGCGTACAAATTTTTCGCACGAGCCGCTGCGCAAGGACTGCCTCTAGGGTTGCTGCGATGATTAGTGGCTCGATGCCCATATCTATGAGTCTCGAAATAGCTCCTGCCGCATCGTTCGTGTGCAACGTCGTTAAAACAAGATGGCCGGTGAGTGAGGCCTGCATTGCCATCTGTGCCGTTTCGACATCACGTGTTTCCCCAATCATGATGACATCGGGGTCTTGTCGTAAAAACGATCGCAGCACCGAAGCAAACCCGAGACCTATCTCATTATTGATAGGCACTTGCATAATTCCATCCATTTCATATTCGATAGGATCTTCTGCAGTGAGCAGCTTGGATCCGCTCGCATGAACTTGCTGCAGGCAGCTATAAAGCGTCGTACTTTTTCCTGAGCCGGTGGGTCCCGTCACTAAAATCAATCCATCAGTGCGATGTAAAAGTTTTTTTACGAGTCTATGGTGATCTTCCTGCAATCCCAATTCAGCCAACCCCATTAAAAGCGAGGAGCGCTCAAGTAATCTCATCACGATACTTTCGCCATAAAGTGTCGGAATCGTGGAGACGCGCAAATCAATTGTGCAATGATCAAGCGTCATCTGGAAGCGTCCATCTTGCGGTAACCTTTTTTCCGCAATGTTCATCGAGGCTGTCATGATTTTTAAGCGACTCACGATAGCACTTTGCAAGTTTTTTGGAAAATGTTGAACCTCCTGTAATACCCCATCAATGCGAAAACGAACACGTAACCCTGACTGTAGTGGCTCCCAATGGATATCACTTGCACGATGTTGATGAGCTTTAAGAAGAACTTGAGAAACCAATTGAATAATTGGTGCGTCGTCAGGAGAAGTTCGTGGTTGGTAGTTCATCGTTGGTAGTTTGTTATTCTCTATCTATTTATAGTCGTTTAAATTGAAAGAATATTTCTATTTTTAGCACTTAGAATTTTTTTCTTTGTACACGACAATTTTTGAACAAAATTGTAACTTGTTGAATAACATACGCAATTGCATGGAATTATTAACGAGTTACAAATTTATTTAATTTTTGTCGTGTACAGAGATTTTTTTATAAATTTTTCTTTTTGTGCTCTTTATAGTGAATTCTTCTTTGAAACGTTGGTAGTTACAATTTTTTAATGATTGAAATAGGGTTAATGAGGTAGCATCTACCCATTGACTTAAAACTCTACGAACGACGAGCCACCGTAATTGCTCATCTCCTTCTAACGAAGAAGACGAGCAAAAAGCCTCAAAATACGAACTTTTTTCTACATACTATGACCCGCGAATCTCGCAACAAAATCATCGCCGTTTTTCTGGCCCTGCTGATTATGGGGGCTTTTGTTGTGGCTCTTGGTTTATTTAAAAAAAATCAAATCACTTCTGCAATCAAACAGCATCAGGCATTCCAGATGCCAGCTGATGCGGTAACATCCATTGTCGTTAAACCACAGCCTTGGGAAGATGCCCTCGAAGCTGTCGGATCGCTCTCTGCCGCGCAAGGGGTGATGTTAAGCGCGGATCTACCAGGTATTGTTATGAAAACCCCCTTACAATCTGGAGCAATGGTAAAAAAAGGAGACCTCCTCGTCCAACTCGATACGCGGCAAGAAGAGGCACAGCTTCACATAGCCCAGTCAAAATTAGTGCTTGCTCAAATTAAAATTGAACGCGCTACCGACCTCGCTTCTAAAAATGTCATCGCCAAGTCAGCACTCGATGATGTCCGAGCAGAATACGATGGAGCTGTTGCTGCCGTTGATGAAATTAAAGCGATTATTGCACGCAAAACAGTCACGGCCCCCTTTGATGGGATGCTGGGCCTTTGCCAGATTAACGAAGGTCAATATCTCAAAAGCGGCGACCCGATTGTTCCGCTCAATTTACTCGATGTAATTCATGTTAATTTTTCGCTACCTCAGCAAAACATCGGTCAGCTGAACTTGGGACAACCAGTCAGAGTAAAAGCTGATGGCATCCCTCATGAAAACTTTTTAGGAACCATCACGGCAATTAATTCTGAAGTCGATTCCTCTACCCGCAATATTCAAGTACAAGCCACGATCATCAATGATAAGCTGCTCCTACGTGGAGGTATGTTTGCTAAAATTGAAGTCCTACTACCAACACGAAAAGATATCATGACCCTTCCCGTCTCAGCGATTAATTATGCACCGTATGGCGATTCTGTTTTTGTGATTGAGAAGATGAAAAAGCCTACCACCCCGCAGGCAGCCTCTTATTTAGGTGTTCGAGACCAAGCTGTAACCTTGGGAGCAACACGTGGAGATCAAGTTGAGATACTCACAGGATTGAAAGCAGGCGATGAGGTTGTCTCATCAGGCGTTTTTAAATTACGACCTGGCGGGGCGGTAAAAGTGAACAATGTTGTACAGCCTGGAAATAATCCTGCGCCTAAGCCGGCGGATAGCTGATTTAGGAGATGGGAGATGGGAGTTTTTCACGAAAGCCAAATTATAAAAAAGAGCCTATTCTCTTTTCACAAAATTTTTGTAACTATTGAGCGATTTAATATTTTGTAACTATTTTATATTAAGAGAGATTAAAAATAAGCCTGCTTTAGTCAAAACAATTGTATAAATTTAAAATTTATGAAATCAACTTAATAGCAAACAAGTTATATAAATTTACTGGAATAGATTAATTTTTTAATAATTAGCTAATGTCTTGATTATAAACACGATAAACTTCTGAATAGTTACAAAATTTTTTAATTTAAAATTTATAAAATATTAATTGATAGTTAATTTTAAGAAATAGATGACAAGCTAGGTTTTTATCTCCTATTCAACAGGCGCCAGCCGCTTGACTCCTATCTCCTACCTCCAATCTCCTAATAAGATGCACTTCACCGACCTTTTCATTAAACGCCCTGTCTTGGCGTTAGTGGTGAATTTGCTCATCCTTCTTGCTGGATACGAGTCTATTCATTCTCTCAACGTCAGAGAATATCCGCGCAGCGATGTTGCCATTATTCAAATCACGACTGCCTATGTCGGAGCTAATGCTGACTTGGTTCGGGGCTATATCACAACGCCGCTAGAGCGTATCATCGCGGCTGCTGAGGGAATTGATTATATCGAAAGCTCTAGCGTCCAAGGCTTGAGCGCGATCACCGTGCATCTCAAATTAAATCAAGACCCGAATACCGCGCTAACACAAATTCAAGCAAAGATGGCGCAAGTTCATAATGAGTTACCTCCCGAGGCACAATCACCCATCATTACGTTACAAAATGCCGACGACCAGCGTGCAGCCATGTACATCGGTTTTTCTTGCGAGAATTTAGAAGCAAATCAAATCACGGATTTTCTCACACGCGTAATTCAGCCCAAGCTCACAGCAATCGACGGCATCCAGAAGGCCGATGTCTTAGGCGCTCGCGTGTTTGCCATGAGGGTTTGGCTTAAGCCTGATCGTCTCGCAGCACTTGGTGTCTCTGCAAGTGACGTAAGCCGTGCCCTTCAGGCCAATAACTATGTTGCAACGCTTGGCAAAACCAAAGGAAGCATGACATCGCTGAATTTAGTAGCTAATACCAATTTAACGACTCCAGAAGAATTCAAACAACTTGTTGTTAAAGAAAAAAATAGCGTGCTTGTTCGATTGCAAGATATCGCTGATGTGGAACTAGGCGCTGAGGACTATGATTCTGATGTTCGCTTTGATGGAAAGCATGCCAACTTCATTGGCATTTGGGCACTTCCTTCGGCAAATGTTCTCGATGTCATTAAGCGTGTCCGCGCGGAGCTTCCGGCGCTACGCAAGCTTTTGCCGCAAGGCATGACCCTTGAAATTCCGTATGATTCTACACTCTATATTCAAGATGCGATCACTGAAGTACTCAACACCTTGCTCGAAACGCTTGGAATTGTGATATTAGTTATTTTTCTTTTTCTCGGGTCGCTCCGTTCCGTGCTCATTCCTGTTATTGCAATTCCTATTTCACTGATCGGCGCTGCCTTGATCATGATTCTATGCGGCTTCACGATCAACCTTCTCACGCTACTCGCTATTGTGCTAGCCGTCGGATTAGTCGTCGACGATGCCATTGTGGTGGTCGAAAATATAGAACGCCATCTTCACGAAGGACTGACACCTATTAAAGCATCCTTACAAGGAGCTCGTGAACTTGTTGGCCCGATCATTGCCATGACGATAACCTTGGCTGCAGTCTACACTCCCATTGGAATTCAAGGAGGGCTCACAGGTGCACTCTTTCGTGAGTTTGCTTTCACTCTGGCAGGAGCCGTCTTTATTTCTGGCGTTGTTGCGCTCACTCTTTCGCCAATGATGTCATCTCGTTTGTTGCGTCAAGGTGATGATGTCAAAGGAGCAGCAGGCTGGATTAATCAGCGCTTCGCATACCTACAAAATTTTTATGCACGCTCGCTAGAACTCACATTGCATTATCGTGCTGCTATTTTTGTGGTCGCTGGATTTTGGATCCTGATATTGCCATTCTTCTATTTGTTTTCATCAAAAGAGCTTGCCCCTAAAGAAGATCAAAGCTTTCTCTTTGGCATTATTCAAACAGCGCCAAATGCTACTCTCGATCAAACGTTGCTTTACACAAAGTTGATTAATGACATTTTCTTCAGCCTCCCAGAAACAACGCACTCTTTTCAAGTGCTTAGATACCCTTGGAACATTGCCGGTATCAGTGTCAAGCCATGGTCCGAGCGGAAGCGATCAACGGATGAATTAGCAGCTCTTATTACACAAAAAGCGGCTGATGTTTCTGGCGTTCGCATTTTTGCAACGACACCACCTGCATTACCTGGCACAGGAGGCCTTCCTGTAGAATTCGTAATTTCATCAACTGGAGAATCATCGCAGCTTGTGGAATCAGCTAATAAGCTTGTTGCAGCAGCCTTTCAAAGCGGACTTTTTATTTTTGCCGATAGCGACTTAAAGTTTGATCAACCTCAAGTCGAAGTTTCTTTCGATCGCAATAAAGTTTCAACCCTCGGCCTCGATTTACAACAAGTTGGAATGGACCTTGGCACCCTCTTTGGCGGCAATTATGTGAATCGCTTTAGCATCCAGGGACGCAGCTATAAAGTTATTCCACAAATCAAACGAAAAGACCGCCTTGATCCCGATCAGCTCAAAAAAATTTATGTAACCGGCCCTAACAAACAGCTCATCCAACTTTCAACGTTTGCAACCTTGAAGCAAACTGTTGAGCCGCGTGAGTTAAAACGTTTTGAGCAACTCAACTCTGCTACGATTTCCGGCATACTCCCTCCGGGGGTGACTATTGATGCCGCTCTCAAGATACTTGAGAAAAAAGCAGCTGAGATTCTACCCCGTGGCTACGTCGTCGATTATTCTGGCGAGTCACGCCAGTTGCGTACCGAAGGAAACACGCTAATAAGAACATTGCTCTTTTCGTTCATCTTAATTTTTCTTGTTCTTTCAGCACAATTTGAGAGCTTCCGTGATCCGTTCATTATTCTTTTTGGCTCCGTGCCGCTCGCACTTTCTGGCGCCTTACTTTTTAGCTTCCTGGGCTTTACAACAATTAATATTTATAGCCAGGTTGGTCTCATAACACTGGTCGGCCTGGTTTCAAAAAATGGAATTTTAATTGTCGATTTCGCCAATCGCCTTCAAGCCGAAGGAATGAAAAAATGGGACGCTATCATCAAGGCAGCGAGCACGCGACTACGCCCCATCTTGATGACCTCCGTTGCCACCGTCGCAGGTCATTTTCCGCTCATCTTGGCACGTGGCCCTGGTGCAGGGGCACGCAATAGTATCGGCATTGTGCTTGTCACGGGAATGATCATCGGAACTCTTTTCACACTCTTTGTCGTACCTTCCTTTTATCTTCTTGTCTCAAAAGAAAAGCAGGTGGAGAGTAATGAGTAATGCTAGCGCTGCTAAGCAGCGCTGTAATGGGTAATGAGTGAAGAATACTTAAACCTAGAAACGGTGACGGGAGTTAATAAATTAGCGT